>CAYRYZ010000001.1:0-80866 GCA_964428745.1 uncultured bacterium
AGCATTTCTGGGTCAATACAATAGCTGTAAGGTAAATAATAGAAGGTTTGAAACTTGCCATAATAATTGACATACATCCTGCCCTTTTCATCTATAGGAATTTCTCTTACTACCGTATTCGTGGTATCAATTAACCGTAATACTTTTTCCTCAAAATCATAATCAAACCCCCCATTCTTTTTTATTCCTAAAATATCAATTGCCGCTGACATGACTAAACTAGGATAAACATGATCTGGACCATCAAAATATATTGCTGTGGGAGCTCTACGTATTACACCATCTTCATCTTGGGGAAAATTAGCTGAGCCATTACCAACAGATGAAGAAAGTAGTTTGACGTAAGTATTCCCAATTCGATCTGCTTTAGGTAATCTTTTTTTTGCTTCATCTGATACATTTAAAATAATATGATCAGTATAATTATAACCTTCGGGTTCAGAATCCATTTTTGGGAGAAAATTAAGAGTGTCTTCTGCCTCAAAAACTATTGCATTATATGTTTTTCTCGAATTTGATGTGGCAGTCACAAATTTTGTAGGATCATTACTATATAAGAATTGATTAGTTACATTACTGAGTGCTTCATTGTTGGATTGATTATCTGAAGCAAGTGCATTTACAAGATCATATTTAAATGTATTCTCTTCGTCAAAGATAATATCAAAAAGAATTGCAGCTGGATTGCCCGAAGAAACCGTATTAATTAATTGCCCGTGATAAGCATGTGGCCAATTATGGTATCGACCCAAACCTCCTTCTTCTACTGGAGCAACAGATGTATTATCAATATCGATAATGACAACATCATCAATTGACATTTGTTCAACTCCGGCGGTGCGAGACCTCATTCTTGAATCATAGGATATAAACTCGTACCCTCCGAACAGTGAATTAAAAAAAGGTACTTTATAAGAAAGCCATCCAAATAATATAGCAATACCTAATCCAATCAGGATACCGGCGCCAACCCGTTTTAAAAAATCTGTTAGTAAATTAAAAGAGGACTCAATACTTAAGTCCTCTATTTGATCTAATATTTTTTTCAAGCTTTAGTTTCCATCTTTTGCATCCTGTTCCTTATTCCACTTAACAAAGTCTAACCCAGCATCCGTATCCTGATCAAATTTAAACATTGAATATTTGCCATCTTTTCTAACATTGATTTGCATTCCTTCAACTAAGCTTACCCAGTCTTCTAATGACACTTCATACGGACCTGCTACTTGTGTAGGTGCTTGAATTTGTGTTACAGGTCCTAATTTAAATTTGGGGGCACCCGCAGCTCCTTGAGGTCCGCCTTGTTTCATTTGCTGTTTTCGTGCATCAATTACATTTTTTGCAGCATTGACATCAACTTTGCCATCATATACTAGAACAGAGCTTTCATCTTGACCGGCTTTGGCTCGATATTTGGTTCCCCTAATAGCTGCAACGGCTGTTGGGGTTCTTACAGCCACATTCTTTTTCTCACCAAATGCTGCTTTAGCAGCAACCCAAACATCGCCTTTTTTTAATGTTGCACCAAAATTCTTTTCCATTGGTTTAACACTTGCTTGAGTAATTTCAAGTTCTGAGTTTTGTCCTATGCGCAATTTACCACCACCAATTAAAGTAATCTCGCAACGAGACTTAGCTAAAGTTTTAATAATGTCATTTTCATGAACAGACATTTTTGGCATGGCGCGTTTAAAATCACCTTTGCCACTTTTTTGCAGCTGAACTCTTCCTAGAGGAAGTGAAATCTTACCAAATTCCTTTTGACCAAGTAATAAAGTTGTTAGGCTTAAAGCCAGTAGTAAAAAACGTTTCATAGTGTCCAAATACGATTAATGTTATGTTATTCTTTAGTGAATAAAGATAAGAATCCCTGCCAGCGATTAGCAATATAATTAACAGCTTTCTTTATCCATATTTTCCATCGTTTTTGTTTTGATATATCTTCTTCACCATCAGGGAAAATACCCGCAGCAGCTAGCATAGCGGCGGAAGGTTCAAGATTGGCTAATTCCCATGCTGTTACCTGAATTTTAGGTAATACACCTTCAATATCTCCTATATGTATTCTTTCAATTGTTTTTTCAGCTTCACGATCTTTTACATTAACCATTTGCGCTTTAATTGAGCAGGTGTCTGCAATTTGATGGAATGAACCAACTATAATATTTTTAATTCCTAATAGCATACCAATCTCAACTCCACAATCCTGTGTTTTGCAGTCTGGTCTATCATAATTGTGTTCTAAAATAACTTCATCAATTTGGTGTTGTTCAACCATAATGAGTGCTTCAGTATTATATAGTTCAGATGTCAGGTAACCCATAAATAAGTCAAAATCTTCTTCTTTAACACCTTCTTGTTCGAAATTGAGGATAGCAACAGTTGGCTTAGCACTGTATCGACTGATCTGGGATACAATAGCGGTAAATAATAATAATTGAATTAGGATGGTTTTACGAATTGGAATACCCTCCTATTATATAAGGGGTAAAGAAAAGAATTATTTCAAAAAGATCATTTTCTTTGTTTTATTTAGAACAGTCTTACCTTGCGCATTGCGTACCATAGCATGATAAAAATAAACACCTGTCGATACTTTAGTCCCCATTGCGTTACGGCCATTCCATATAAAATTGTAATATCCTGCTGGGCGGTATTCGCTCGCTGCAAGACGTGTAATCTCTTCACCTAACAAATTATAGATTATTAAATCAACTTGCGCGTCTTCTTCTAAACTAATCATAATTGATGTTTGCGGATTAAATGGGTTTGGATAGTTCTGGCTTAATGTAAATGCGTCTGGATAGAGATTAACGCCAGCATTATTTTCTTCAACAAATTTTTTGGTTCCAATTACCAATCTTAGATCCTGTTTTAGATAACTATCTGATCCCGTATTAGCAAACCTATACGTGCTTTCCCACTCAAGGTTTTTTGCCTGTTTGTTTGTTTTATTAATTAGAAAAATATCATATTCTTGAGGTATGTATCCCAAACCATCAAAGGTTAAATAAGTGCGCTCACCATTAGTGGGGGCTATCACTTGAATATCCCAGAAATGACCTTCTTTATTTGGTTTACGAATATCTTTAGCATAAATATCAGGTGATTTTTCACGATCTCTATTATCAACCCTAAGCGTCAGGTTCCCTGGAACAACTGGTGGTTCAAATTCATCTAATCTATCAAATCCATCTTTCGCTATATGTCGAACACCAATCGCATTCATTTCATCTATCATATTTCCAGTTGTAGCTCTTATATCAACTACCCATTCATCAACATCCATTGGCATATTATCTACGTCAACAACAGTTTTTGCCATTTTACCAAATACATCACCACGTGAATCGATAATAAGTTTTGTCGCACCACCCGATTTATATATATATCCTTGCCATGGCTGCAGCGAACTCACTCCGGTCCAATTGTTATTCCAAGTATAAATTGATCCAGCGTCATTGATATTAGTGCCATCTTCAGTATAAACATTATTCAATGAAACATTGAAATTATAAGGGTGCCCAATAAACTTCCACGTCCCGCTAGAAATATTAATTTCATATGGTGGATCCGTAGGCGTAGATGTCCCTGGTCCAAAATCAAATGCAATATTTGGCGTATCAGAATACTTATCTGGATCAAAAATGAAGAAATATCCATTACCTATTGTGACGGATAATGGAGTCTCTACTGTATGTTCTTTCCATCCATTATTATATCCATATAACCTATACGCAAATTCATCAGGCTCTCCCATTATTGCCGTGATCGAACCTATTGCATTACCTACATCGAATGGAATTGAAAAGAAGACATAGTTGGTTGAATCTACTCCACCAGGGATCCCGGCCGACCATCGAGATGCTGTGGTCAAACTGCTTTCCATTCTTATTCTCACAGAATGAATTTCACCTTCTGCTGGCCAATATCCTTCATTACCAACACTATCTTCAGCCGTAATATAATACTCGAGTCCATCTGCTTTTACATCACCCGCCGGTATACTAACTGGACCTGTCAAAAGATCTACTGATACAAAGCCACTTCCGGTTCCTGCGCGACGGTAATGCAGTATAGCTGTCTCAACTCCAGACGCACCATCAGTAACAATCACATCAATTGTTGGGGTTGTTGATCCTTCATTCGTAATCTCTAATGGATTATCATGTTTGATTGTTGGTGGTGTAATATCCACACCAAAATCAATAGTATCACGTGAATTCGTTACATTGCCTGCCATATCTCGAATTTCCATAAACCAAGTATAGTAACCATCCGCAAGAGATGCTGTTGCATCAACATAGAATTCTTCGTAATCGCTATCATAACTGATCTCAGAATCGTTAAAACGAGCATATTCATTATTATTTAAGAAAATAGCCCAGGATTCAATTCCTGAAGGATAATCTCCTGAAGCTTGCCATCTAAACTGAGGTGTATCACTTTCCCAAACATGCTGGGATGGATAATGGATACTAAATTCATCAGGCGGTTGTTCATCAAATTTTGCCTTAACAGAATCTGCATTTTTTACATCTTCATTACCAAGCTCATCAAATAACCAAACTTTATAAGTCCATTCGCCCATCTCTGGGGCAATTACTTGAGCTGAATTCACATGAAAATTTCCTGAGTCAGGATGACGAACAATACTCGTTGGGTCCTCATCGCCTAACTGTACCAAAGCACCAAGGTAATCTCGACCATATCCAATTGTATCAGGGTTTGTCCAAGAGATTTTGAAATTATTATTGTTAGTCCATTGTGAGGGATCTATTGTGATATCTGTAATAGTTTTAGGAGCACCCGTGACGAGCTTCTCAATAATATATACATTTGTTCTGCGTGTTGCTTCAGCAATCTCAGCTCCCACACGGAATTTAAATCCAGTTATACCCGTCGCTTTTACTTTCACCTTAGCCTCACCATTTGTTGTAACTGAATCATAACTCACAATTGTAATATGTTTATCGGTCGGACTGATAAACCACTGTATTGGTTCAGAGGCTGTAACAACATTCCCTTCATTGTCATTGGTTTTCATGGAGACACTAAATTCCTGATTTCTAGCCAAATAAGTCGTGTCTCTTTGTAAAACTGAAATATCATCCACCATATCCAAAATATATTTACTAGCGCCGAATTCATAGGCGCCAATATCAGGAATACCAACACGGTAATAGCTACGATGATCTATGTTGGGAGCAGTATTTTCGCCATCGCCTTCTGTACCTGCATCTATCATTGCACTAGAAATTCTTAATCGATAATCATCACCGGATGGATTCTTAAATTTAGGATCAACAGATAAATTTTCCTCTCCAAACCATGGCTTTCCATTCCCATCATCTACATTATTATGTACAATCCCAATATTTGAATTATTTATAGAAATAGACTGATTATATGATGATTTATTAAAGTACACAATATTGTTAAACCAAGTGCCTTCCTGATTATCGCTAAATGTACTAATTCCGCCACCATCTCCCATCAATGTACCGCCACTATTGCGTAATTCATTAAAAGCAATGGTATTATTAATTAGCCGGGATCTACCCTTTGTTCCATTTGACTCAAATATATCTATTGATAAAGCTCCACCGCTTGGATTATTGCTAACGGCAAAATTTTCGACTAATACAGAATTGATTAATGTAAAGGGTGCTCCAGCTGATATAGCTCCGCCGTTGGCATTATTATTGGGCGCCATTGCATAATTTCCTCTAAAGAGATTTTGATTAAAAACAATGTCATTCTCAAAAGAGTTATCCCAATTACCTTGAATGTTAACTGCTCCTCCATAAGCACCATCATTACTATGGGAAACGTAATTATCAATGAATTGAGATCTATAAAAGATTGATTTTCCGCCCCCTGAGATTAAGACTGCGCCTGCAGAAATCGAACCGCCAGAGCTTTTAGAAACATTATTAGCATCGAAAATACAATTATAAAAAGTTGGGTTTGCAGAATTATCACTCAGGTTTTCAGTCCCTATATATACTGCACCAGCTGATGTAGATGCAGTGTTCTTTTTAAATGTGCAATTATGAAATGATGGTGATGCTGTTTGAATGAAAACAGCACCTCCAAGCCCCGCTTGTTCACTTGAACCATAGGCTGAATTTTGCTCCCAATGACACGAAATGAATTTCGGTGTAGGATATATGGACTTATCTTGTTGCGAATCTTGATCGAAGTATTTATAGCCCATTATTGCAATAGATCCACCAAATACACCGTTGCCACCACCGCCACCGCCACCGCCAGTATCAATATACCAACCTGAACCTTTAATAAATTTTATATTCGAAAATACAAGAGTGGAGTCATAATCACCTTGAATCAAAAAATGATAGCCTGAATTTTGTGCATCAAGAATAACATCGCCTGCATTTTTTTCAGCCTGAAATCTTAATGTTTTACCCGCTTGGCCCGTTAATTGTATGTTACGATTTTTCTCTCCTTGATAAGTGCCAGCCTTCAATATGATTGTATGACCGGATTCGGATGAATCAACCGCAGTTTGGATATCAGCAAATGGAGTTAATATATCACCGTCTCCCATATTACTACCATCTACAGCTACATACCAGATGGGTCCACGATAATATGGAACAATACCGACTACTTCTGAATGATCTCCTTTATTGCCCTTTTGATTAACAGCAACAACAGCAAAGAAATATTCTTGTTTATTTGTAAGCGTATCGGCTGTTATAAAGTATGTTGTATCAACGCTCGCAATACTATCAGTGGAAGATGGAACAAAATCTTTTTTATCAGACATATATACGGTATATGAAACAATGTCAGATTCTGGATTTGAATCCCACGATAATTTGGCCTGCTTATTTGCACCACTTCCAATCAGATTTGTAACTTGAGATGGATATGGGCTGGTACTCAATAAATTTTCAAATGCACCAACATCAGGCTTGGATCCGGCCGGATTGGGACGAGTTAAACCATTAATATCATATTTAGGTGCTGGAACCCCATCAAAACTGGAAAGGCCTTGACCAATCAAATAACTGGCATCAGATAAGGAATACAGATGTTTTGTTGTATCGGTAAAGTTGGGATATTTACTATAGGTAACCGCTTCGGTTAATTCTTGACTTCCGTAAATATCTTCAACAACATTATTACCAAAAATTAATTTAAAATTTGAATCCCAATAAATATCTTGCCACCCTTGAGCCTGATTCGCCCAAAAAATATTGTTAAACCATGTACCGAATGTGTTTTGTCCGCTTGACAAACCCACACCGCCTGCTGCTCCAGCAGGATTTCCTTGCGGTACACCCGCTTCATTATTTGCTGCTGCTATCACTCTATTTTGAACAATTGTATTATTGATTAGAAAACTTTCTCCATTTTCTTCTTGACTGGTTTGTTGATTGGTTCGGGTCTGAATTCCAATATGGATTGCGCCACCTTCACTATGATATGTTGCGTGAATAATATTTTCATAAAAAAGCGAATTCTGTATTGTTATTGGTGAACCAGCACTTATTGCGCCACCAAAGGCAGAACTATTCGTTGATGCCGCTGAATTATATGAAAATGTGGAACGATCAATAATTAATTGCCTATCATCTGAGGGGAACCAATTGTTACTCACTTCAATTGCGCCACCATTTGCATTGCTGGTGGCAGTCTGAGCCTTATTATAACTAAAAGTACAATTAACAATTTTAATACCTTGAGCGTTGTGCATATAGATCGCACCACCGCCAATATTTCTCCAAATTGGCTGACCGTTGTTATACTCGACAGTTGTGTAAGATGCTTGATTGCCTGTAAATGTACTATTTCTAAATTGAGGAGCTGAATGCTCAGAAACAAAAACAGCGCCACCTTTTTCAAAAACCAGATTTGTATCAAATACACAGGATTCAAATACAGGATCGCCTCGATAAATAGCAATGGCGCCACCTTTTTCAACTACTAATCCACCATTATTTTTAAATACACAGTCTTTAAATTTGGGGCTAATCTTGTATTCTGTAGTCGTGCCAGAATGATTATACATGGTCCCTTCTATCCGTATTGATCCACCCTGCTTGTCCTCGCTGTTAATGCCATTTTTAAAAGTCAATCCAATAAACTGAAAATTGGTATCAACGTTAGAATAATTAGTACCAGTGCCTTGTCCATCGTTATCTGACCAAGCTTTAAAATTAATATGGCGGCCATAAGTGCCTGCATCTAAAATGGTTTTACTGGCACCATTCCGTGATTTGATCACTAAGGACTTAGACCCATTTAATTCAATATCTCGATTGTCTTTACCTGAATAAGTACCATCTCCAAAAATAATTGTATCCCCATTTGCTGCATGTTCAACGGCATGGGAAAAAGTATTAAATGGAGAAGCCTCCGAACCTTCATTACTATCATTCCCTCCTGAGTCAACCACTGCAACATGCCATACTGGTCCGTTAAAAGTTGGTGTAATATCTACAGTCGCGGACGCACCTTCATAACCAGATGTATTCACTGCCGATACGTGAAAATAATATCGGGCCGAATTATTTAATCCTGTTGATGTATGCGTGGTGGTGGTTACCGTATCAATCGCATAACCTGCAGCTGGCGTAAAACTTTGAGTATGTCTATATACATAATATTTGTTTACATCACTTTCACTATTCTTAGTCCAGGTGAGTGTTACCGATCCATCGCCACCTTTAGCCTTCAGACCTGTAACTTGATCTGGATAAGGCGAAGAGCCTAAACTATTTTCAAATGCACCTAGATCAGGGTTTGACCCTGATGGGTTTGGTCTGGCATTGCCTAGAATATCTTTTATAGGTGCCGTATATCCATATAAAGAGTCTACCCCGGCTCCCAGTAATCCACTCCGACCAAGAAGTGCATAAGGCGTTGAACCAGAACCAACAAATTCCGGCTTAGTAATAACATTATTATCGCCGTACGAATTTAGATCGATAAATTGGACCGAATTATTTGAAGCACGAAAATCTGAATCATAGGGATTGCCTGCAAATACAGATGAATCAGCTTCTATTTCACCATTGGCAGTATTGCCCCATACAATATTATTGAACAAAAAAGCTTGTTGAGCATATTCAATCGATAGGGCCCCGCCTCTACCATTATTTTGGATACCTGCCCCTGCTCCCAAAGCGCTATTTTTAGTGAATGTAGAATTAATTACAACCATCTTACCACTATAAGTATAGGTTGAGCTATTATTATTCCATATTCTACTGATATTTGTATGTATCGCACCACCATATGCCCAACCATAGTTTGTGCCCCACTCATTTACACTCGTTCCAGCTTTTACTTCATTAGAAACAAATAATGAATTGGTAATGATGACTTGAGCCTCTCCACCAATTCTGATCGCACCGCCAGCAGCATTAGATCCTCCTTTACTGCCTGAAACAATACTATTATTTGTAAAGGTAGAATTTTCGATCTGTGTATCAATACGATCTTTACCTGTATTACCATATCCTATCCACATATCAATCGCACCACCATTTGACATACTATTTGGATTAGAAATAACCTGGTTTGAGTCAAATACGCAGCTAATAAAAACAGCTGGACCATCTAATCGCACTGCACCTCCTGCAGCCTCGAATGATGAGTTGCCACCATCAGCAATATTACCCGTAAATGTGCAATTCTCATAAGTTGATACATGGCCTCGACTACTATAATTGCCTTCAGCAAAAACGGCACCGCCTTGACCAATTACAGTATTATATTTAAATGTGCAATTTCTGAAATATGCAGAAGACCAAGGCTCTGTATAGACGGCTCCACCATGTCTTTTATTCCATTCATTAGAAGTATCTGTCTTCGCAGAGTTCTTTTCAAAATTAACATTTTGAAACAAGGGACCTGACTTTGAATAAGTTGATCCATTCCAATAGTCTTCAATATAAACGGAACCCCCTCCTGAGTACCATGATGGCTTACCATTTGTTAAGGTTAGATCCATTACTTTGAAAGACGTGTCGATTGCTGCATTATCCATAGTAAAGGTTAAATGTCGCTCTTTTGATTGCGCGTCAAGAATTGTAGAGTCAGGGCCTTGCCCTTTAATGATAAGGGATTTACTTCCATTAAATTGAATATTCCATTGTGAAGCAGATGAATATTGATGCGTACCGCTGCCAATTGAGACCGTATGCCCTGTTTTAGCTGAATCAATAGCGACCTTGAGAGTAAGGAATGGTGAGCTGGATGATCCTGAATTAGAATCCGATCCACCCTTACCTGCAGTTGCAACATGCCACGTAGGCCCATTATAGTATGGTGTAGCACTAACTTCACTTGAAGCAGTTCCTTCCAGGCCATCAGTGTCAATACCTGTTACTATAAAATAATATTTAGTTTTATTTGTAAGTCCAGTAATTGTTGCTGAAGCAGTTGTTCCACTCGAAGGGTGTGACACCGTGGCTGCTAAACTATCAGCCGATATACTAAAACCAGATTCAAGGCTCTTATACACTTTATACGAAGCCATATTACTGGCTGAATTTAATTTCCAGGTTAAGGTAGCCTGTTGATCGGTAACGGCCACCGTAACCGAATCAACTTGTTTAGGATAGGGAGATGTACCTAAAGAATTTTCATAAGCTCCTATATCTGGATTTGATCCAGAAGGATTTGGTCGTGTACCATTTTTTATATCTTTATTTGGAGAAGAATAATTATTATATGATGCAACACCAGCCCCAATCAATACACTATTATCATTCAATTCAAAAGGATAGTTTCCGCTAGACTTGAAGCTAGGATTGACCCCCAACATATTATTAGTAAAACTAATATCAGCGTTATAACTCGTCTCTTTATCTTTTTGATAATATTGAAAACTATTATTTGCCATGGAAATTTTGTTTTCGCCACTAAGATTTAGTTCATAAGCATTATAGTTGCTATCATTATTATTACTACGCTTAGAGGCTGTATTCCCCCAAAAAATATTGTTGAAAAGGGTAGCTTCTTCGCGATAACCTAAGTAAACACCTCCACCATATGCATCATATTCGTTATTAGATGATGTAGCTGAATTATTAACAAAAGTATTATTGATTAATATAACTGGATTATACGTTTCATATTTTTGGCTAGAGCTAAGATATCTGTCATATATATCGATATTAATCGCGCCTCCATAACCTTGAGTATTATTTACGTTCCCATATTGATCTGCATAAGATGTACCTTGAGATTTATTGGAGTCAAATAAACAATTTTCAACTATGGTTTTTCTGTATCCAGTAATATAAATACCTCCACCATATGCCCAGCCGCCTGTCACACCCTTTACAAGCTGATTTTGTTTAAAAACAGAATTTTTTATATTGATAATTGTATCATTATAACTTGAGTATTGTTGTTGTCCATATGAATAAATCGCAGCTCCATAATGATAACTTTTATTCATTTTTACCAAATTTGAATCAAAGGTACAATCTACTAAATCGAAATTTCCACCCAAGTATGCTGCTCCTCCCTGAGAAGAATAATTTTCAGCTGGTTCTAAATAATTACCATAAAATTTAGTTCGTTCTAATTTAGATTTCGTTGTGTCCGGTGTGCCATCAATATATAAAGCACCACCACGATACTTGGCATAATTATGATTAAAGGTCACGTCTCTTATAACTAGATTACCTTTTGAGTAAATTGCTCCTCCCTCTGAACTATTATTGATTGTTGCTTGATTTGAATCAAAAACACAACTTTCAATCACCGGCCCCCATGCAGTATTTGTCCCATAGGAATATATCGATCCACCTTGACTGCTCTTCCCATTTTTGAAGGTAAACCCAATAAGCTTAAAAGTTGTATCTGCATAGTATATTTGGAAATGCCGATTCTCACTTTCTGCATCTAAGATGGTTTGAGCAGATCCACTTTCAGATTTAATATATAAATTTTTTCCTTGTGTATATAGGCCACGATTACTCGACCCTTTATACGTACCTGCCTTCACAATAATGGAATCACCACTAACAGCAGAACCAATCGCTTTATTAAGAGTTTTGAAGGCTGCACTGGTGCCATTATTTGAATCTGACCCATTGGTGCCATCCACATAATAGGTTGTATTATCTGCGAGAACAAGACCACTAATAACAAATAGGCTAATTATAAATTTTTGTATCATGGTTAATTTGGTAAGGTTGGCGCCTCTGGTAACGGAACTGGTGCTGGATCAAAAAGACCAGCTGCATAAGCTCCTCCACCTAATCCAATTAACAGTAAAGTAATTTTTGTCATCCTGCCCATTGGTTTACGTTCTTTTTTGGGCGCTTGGGATGTATCTGCTCCCGCAACTTTGGCCAACTTATCTGCAGGGGCTGTTAGACCAACTAGTTCCCAAGCCACAATTTCAATAATGGTTAAAAGTCCATCTACTTCACCCTTATATGTCTTACTGACCGATCTAATCGTTCCTCCAGTTGAAACTGAAAACAATTTCGCATCAATTGTATATGAATTCCCCAATTTTCCGAATGAACCGGATACCATATTCTGCACACCTAATAATGCACCAACTTCTGCTGCACATTCAGATGTGGTACAACCCGATTGTTGAAACCCCTGTTCTTGCATGATCTCTTCCATCTGATTACGCTCTACCATAATCACAGCATTTGTATTAACCATCTCGCTCATTAGACGATCTGTTAAGGTCTGTGCCTCCATTTGGCTAATACCTCGTCCTTCAAAATCAAGAATAGCTACCGTTTCCTTCCCTGCTGCTAGTTGAGCTGCAGTTTCAGGAGTTAACTGATTAGTCTGCGCCCAAATAAGGGATGATAACACAAGAAATATTAGTTTCACAGATTTATTCATTATACTAATGATAATATTAAACTTTCAATTTTCATAAAACTATGTTTTGTGTCACATTTCGTGAATTTATTTTTTGGATGGAGGAAGTTCACTCAGTAACCTTTCGATTTCTACCGATAAGTCTTTTGTAAATTTCACATCTGCACCTTCGCCATCAGGGAACCCTCGCTTTTTAAATGTAACCGTACGATATCCATCTACCATAAATAATCTGGGGAGCGTTTGTGCATTATAACGCTTCATAGCTGTCCCTCTATTATCGAATAAAATCTGCATCGTTACACCTTTTTTCTTTAAAAATGGTCCCGCCACTGGAACATCCTTATAGCTCATACCATATACAGTACCCGGATTACTTCTGGTTGCCTCAGTAATATCTATAAGAAAAAACTTGACGCGTTCATCTTTATATTTTTGATACACTTCCTCTAAAATTGGTAATTCTTTCATACAAGGTTTACACCAGGTGGCAAAAAAACTCATAACAACAGCATGACGATCAGGTTGGGAAACATTTAACCTTAATTTTTTTTCTTTGCCTGTTTTTGGGTCAATTTTAACCTCTGACCAATTTCTTAAAAACTCAAATTTCCCGGGGGCATACATTAGTGCCCAAGTAGGAGCTTCGTCTCCTACCTCCAAATCTTTTTTATCAGCATCTTGAGCAAGAATTAAACCACTTAA
Organism: uncultured bacterium; assembly: GCA_964428745.1. Lineage (GTDB taxonomy): Bacteria > Fidelibacterota > Marinisomatia > Marinisomatales > TCS55. Next base: position 13,549 of record CAYRYZ010000001.1, read on the forward strand.
TAATATTATTAATAGCTTTGAAATCATTTTCATTTTTATCCGCATCCTTATTGTAATTTTATTATAATTAATCTAAAAGAATTAATACTCTGCAATCATTTAAGATATTGCTATTCCGATTTGCTACATCTATACGTGATACATCCGCATTACTTATGGTTATATCTGTTCGATTTGTTCCTGATGTGGCAACACCTTTTACAACAAGAGGATTGCCTGTAACTCTTGGATCTTTTTGAGCAGTTTCTAATGTTTTGGAATACCCAGCTACCCCATTGTTTACGGCATATTTACGATCGTACTTACCTGGGCCATAAACAGCATTACCATTTTGATCTAGAATCCTAGGGGCCATAGCTGGACGCGCCTTTAGTCCTCGAGCATCAATGATTAATCCAGTAACGCCACCGGTTGTCGTGTTCAGTGCTGTAGCTGCCCCAGGTCCGCCTGCATTATTGGCAGGTGCCACTGCTACAGTGAGTGGTGGTAACATTATATCTGAAATCCCACTCATGGGAACCGTAAACTCAACTTCAACTGACGTATCACTTAAATATTTGGGTTGGCCTACCTGACGAGCACCTCTAATAAACCCTCTAACCTTTGTATTAATAACATCATCAACCATAGCACCGCTCATCGTGGTTTCGCTAGTAAGAGTTACACCGTTCACAATCTCAATCAACTGCCTTAAAGCATCTTGTTTAGCGATCCGAAGTGCCATTCTTCGCGCTTGCCCAGCATTAACAGCATTAGTTGGGACAAAACCAATTCCAACAGCATTAATGGCTTGTGCAGAATAATCAACGCTTCCATTATCCATTTGAGTAACAACACCTTGAGAAAGTGCAAGGCTAAATATAAAAATTGAAACCCCAATTATTTTTTTCATATAATTCCTCATCATTGTACAACTTCCGCAGTTATACGGTTACCTGTTAACCCTGTAACTTTGAAATTCAAACCATCTGGGCTTGTTTGTGCTAAACCCATAGCCAAGGCCTGCGACTTTCCCTCAAATTCAACTTCGTATTCAGCTACACCTTCATTTAAACTTTTAGCGTACGCATTTCTGATACCAGAAACAGTCTGTGCCTTTAAAAAAGATTCAAATGTCATATAAGACATAAAATCGGCACCTTTTAAAACAATATAGACTTTAATAAAATTAGACTGCTGAGTACTCCATTTAGTAATCAACTGTGAAATAATATTATTACCTAATTTTTCTGCACCATCATTAGCAGCATTTACACCTGAAGTGGTCGGAGAAATGTGAACTTTTTTCCCACGCGCCTGTGGGACCACAGCAAGAATCTCTCCTGTATCAGCCCTAACAATCTTCCCATTAATATCAGCTTGACCTGAATGCATATTATATACCATCCCGCCAGATGAAATTTTTGCAGTTCCAATTACAATTACTTCTGCACCTAATTGTGCTGCAATTTTTGCAGCCGCAGCTACATTACCTTCTAAAGCCTGACCATAATCTTTATCTCCTTTTAAGGCTTGAACAAGTTCACGGTCAACAACATCAAAGCCCTTTTCATAAAACATTGATAGCAATTTAGTCTCTGCAAAATTAGTAGGTGTATTATCAATCAAATTTACTTCTTTAACCAAAAAGATAATTCTCGGTCTATTCATACCATTGAGTAGGGTTTGAAGCGCAGCTTCATCCGCCATAACCTGATCTATCATATCAGTAACTTTTGCCTCGATCGTAATTTCAAAGTTACCATCTGGACCTTTACTTTCTTTGATTACCTTAAAGGATTTCACAAACCCTTGAGCTTTTGAATAGATATTGTCCTCAATAGAAGTTGCAGTTACTGTCGTGGTAGACGTCATATACGCACCTAGGCCTTGTTCTACAGCATCTCGTTTTGCCTGCTCAATTGCTGCATCTTTGGTCAAGCCATATCCGACCCCTGTTGCCGTCTGGGCTTGTGCAAAAATACAAGATAATAGAGATAATGATAAAACCAATATCCCTTTAATCATTGTTTTAACCATATTTATCCGTTTTATTCTTAGTGAAGGGTTACATTGTAAATTATTCAATTAAGCAAAGTTAAGCAATATATATCCTCGACTGGTGTGATTCAGATCAATTTGCTTAATTCAAGTAATTCCCCTTGTTTTCATGTATAGTTGTTTCAAGTTATATTCAAGCTACATAAACTTTTTAAGGAATTGGTAATGCTGAAAAAATATGGTTCGTTAATCTCAATTATTTTGCTAATTTTTCTTAGCTCTTGTTCTACAAAGCCAGAAAGTGACGTAGATACACCTGAATATCATTTTAAAGCTGGTATGCGCGCAGTTGACAATGGTGACTATCAACAAGCTATAAAATCTTTTCAAAGATCAGTTGATCTAGATAAAAAATTTGCTCTAGGCTATGGTGGTCTTGGTCTTGCTCATGCAAATTTAGGTAATAATAAAGATGCTAAAGATTTTGCATCAAAGTGTGCGAGTCGTGGAAGCAAGGATCCAGAAGCTTTATCTCTAAGTGGCCAAGTTTGGATCACAATGCGATCTTCGGAGAAAAGATGGTTTAAACGTGCTGAGGATTATCTTGAAAAAGCATTAAAACGTGATAAAGAGCATGAAGGTTCTCAATACTGGTTTGGTGTAGCTCATTTATACAATTATCAATTTAGTGAAGCAGAAAATTATTTCCGCTCTGTCGTTGAAAAAAGAGGAGATTTTTCAGGAAAAGCAGATGCCAAATGGAAATTATCCCAAAAAATTGTTCGAGCGATGCCAGGAACCCCTGGTGGGAGAAAAGTTGCTTTAAAAGAACGTATAAACAGAGCAGATTTAGCTGTACTGTTCGCAGAAGAATTGAAGATCGGTGTATTGTTTGATAGAATGCCTGTACAAAATAGTGGGTTCCAAACACCTTCTCAAGCAAACCAAACCGCAACTGTTACTGTGCCGAATGATTCAAGAGATCACTGGGCAGAAACATGGATTAAGGATATGATCCGCTATGGAATCATGAATGTAGAGCCTGATGGAAATTTTTACCCAGATGATGATATTAATCGTGCAAATTATGCTTTAGCTGTTCAAAGATTATTGGTAGTAGCAACTAGGGATGAAAGTTTAGAAACCAAATACTTTGGAGAAGCCCAGAGTCGTTTTACTGATGTACCTGCAAGTCATTTCGCATATAATGCAATGGCAATATGTACTGAAAGAGGTATTATGGAAATTGATATGATGACAAATCGATTTAATCCAACTGGCGATGTAACGGGTGCTGATGCATTATTAATCATCCGAAAAGTACAATCATCACTCAGAATGACATTTTAATTCACTACTGTCATAAATAATTGGTATATAAAAAAGGGCTGCTTGAACAGCCCTTTTTGTTTTTGCACCATTCTCTAATAACTTAAATTCTCCTATGAGGAAATATCAGCTAATTGTACTCCTTGCAATATCCTTTTTTACGCTTCAATGTGTAGAAACATTAATTACTGTTAATGTTTTTCAAGATGGGAATTATCATATGCAATTTCAATCTAAAGGTGATAAAGAAGATGTTTATGATCTAGATTTTCCTATACCCAAGCAAGATCCCTGGCTTTATAAAACTTCCAAGATGAATAATCAAGATGGCGGGGATTCAATTTATGTAGCCAATTCTGAAGCTATTTTATCAGGAGCAACGATTTTCCATCCTATTCAAGATGGGCCAGGAGTACAACGTCATCCTATTATCGTCAAAAAACAGAAAAGTACTTTTTCCACATCTTATGAATTATTGAAAGTTTTTTCTGGACGTAAAGTTCAACAAAAATATCCATTATTAGCTAAAGTCATGTTTAATGCTTCTTCAGATTCTATTGATTTATTAATAGAAACAGAAATTATCATGTATTGTTTAAAAATGGGTATGCAAGATCTCCAAGGTAAATATTCTATAAAAGATTTAACCCGAGAACGAATTCTTAATCATTTTAAGGGCGTTTTCTATAAAGCTGAAGAAGAAGGGAATTTATTTGGGATTTTAAATTCTTCATCTAACATTGAAAAAAATAAATTCGTTATACCTCAATCATTAATTAAAACAAACTTTAGACCATTTGAAAATTTATTGCCGCAGAACTATGTTTCTGACTGTATTAAAGCCATGGCTCCATATATCAAGGAGGCCAATATTACTGTTAGCTTAAATGACGATACATATAAATTTGCCTGCACATTACCTGGAAGAATAGCACATTCAAACGCTGATTCTACATCAAATGATACCCTTTGGTGGTCTTTCAGTACTCAAGATTTTCTTAATGATGATTATGTGATAGAAGCAGCATCCGTGGTTTATTATAAAACCAATATTCAGAGAGTGGTTGTAGGAAGTGCTTTGGTCGTTTTATTAGTCTTAATTTTCATATCTAAAAAAAGGAAGCGTTCATGAAATACCTATTAATAGCATTAATTGCTATAACATCGCATTTAATGGCAAAACCAAAGTTTACTGATCAACAGATTGCAGCAATGACTCCGCAATATTTCAAAAGAAATCATTCTGCTCCAAAACTTACCGGATTAAAAATTTATACTAAAGATGGCGAAAGGACATATTACGTCGAAATCCTTGCTGATAGAAATCGTTCGAGTGACGACCTGAGTTTTGCAGTATCTGCATTAGCTAATATGGGACAATATGCAAAAAAACCATTCAAAAAGTATGTCGTAGTTATGCATTATGATGTACGTGGAAAAACTTCAGATATTTGCGAAGCAAATGCTCGCTGCACAGCAGATTATATGATTAGAAAACAAGTCAATTATGATCATTGGTATAAAAAATGTATCAAGTTCACATCCACTTAAAGGATTGATTATTAAACGATTTTTACTACTATATGGTCTATTAGTTTGTAGTTCAATATTTTCTCAACAAATTGACACATTAGATTTTAAACTACCTGCTTTTTCATTTACACCAAAAGTTTTTCACCATCCTTCACGCGTTCTACTTAATTCTAGAATATTTGAATTAGAAGTTTTTACCGATTTTCCAAAGGAAGATATAAAGCAAGTTAGTTTGTTTTATAGAACCGACGCAGTCCCAAGGTACATCGAACATTTATTTGAGCAGAATGAAAAACGCTATGTTTTTCGTTTTAATCCTAAAAAATCCCCCGCAGTGTATATAACATACTTTTTTACAGTTTCACTTAATAATGGTTCAATGTATGCTACACCCGTTGATAGCGCAGGAACTTTGGTTCCAATTACAAAATATTTGTTAGATCCAGCAGAATATTATAAAAAACGATCAGAGATAAAAAATTGAGCGATAATATATCCAGAGTACAATCACTTAGAGAAAAAATAAATGATCATAATTATCGTTATTATGTTTTAAATGATCCACTGATTTCTGATAGTGAATATGATCAATTATTTAGAGAGCTTGAGAAATTAGAGCAAAAAAGTCCTAAACTAGTAACTCAAGATTCTCCAACTCAACGAGTTGGGACCACCCCATTAAAATCATTTGGTACAATTCAACATAGTATACCAATGCTTTCATTAGAAAATGCAATGGATGAAGACGAGCTTCGATCATTTTATGAACGATTACAAAAGGGTCTTAATAACAACGATAAAATTTCTATTATTGCTGAACCTAAACTAGATGGGCTAGGAGTTGAATTGGTTTACGAGAATGGGTTTTTCATCCACGGTTCCACTAGAGGGGATGGAATAACTGGAGAAAATATTAGTCAAAATTTAAAAACAATTCCATCTATCCCATTATCATTACGAACCAACAAAAGAAATGCAATTCAATTACTTGAAGTTCGTGGTGAAGTATTCATGACAAAATCGGGTTTTGACCAATTAAATAAAACTCGTTTGGCTGAGGGGTTAGATCCATTTGCTAATCCGAGAAATGCAGCTGCTGGAAGTCTTCGTCAACTTGATTCAAAGATCACTTCTCAACGTCCGCTCTCGATTTTCTGTTATGAAGCTGGGAGCATTACTGGTGAGGCCTTCAACTCACATAAAGAATTTTTATCAGCACTTAAAGATTGGGGATTTCCTGTAAATCCTGAAGTCAAGGTAGTTAATAATATAGATGAGATGATTGTTTACCATAGTAATCTTGAAAATAAACGCAATACACTACCTTATGAAATTGACGGCACTGTTTTCAAGGTAAATAAAAACGAGCAGCGTAATGTTTTAGGGGCAAGAAGTAGATCTCCCCGATGGGCGATAGCTGGGAAATTTAAATCACAACAAGTCACAACAATCGTGACTGATATTATCGCATCAGTTGGCAGAACCGGAGCAATCACACCTGTTGCTAAACTTAACCCGGTAAATGTAGGTGGCGTTATAGTTACTAATGCTACGTTGCATAATCAAGATGAAATTATGCGAAAAGATGTTCGTATAGGAGATACTGTATTAATACAACGTGCTGGTGATGTGATCCCTGAAATTGTAAAAGTAATTCAGGGGAAGCGATCTTCCAACACAGTAGAATATTTTTTTCCTAAAGTTTGTCCAGCGTGTGAACATGAAGTTTTTCGACCAGAAGGAGAAGCGATCGCAAGGTGTCAAAATCTTTCCTGCCCAGCTCAAGTTAAAGGAAGGATTGAACATTTTATTTCAAAATCAGCGTTAGATATTGATGGTTTTGGAGAAAAACTTGTTAATCAATTGGTTGATAATAAAATGATTCAGACTGTTGATGATATTTTCAAACTCAACTTTCAGGATTTAGTCAATTTGGAAAGAATGGCTGAAAAATCTGCCCATAATATTATTGACGCAATTGATTCAAGTAAAAAAACAACATTTAATCGGTTTGTGTATGCGCTTGGCATACGAAATGTTGGATCACATTTATCAAAAATTATTGAAAGAGCCTTTAATGCCAATATTAATGATTTTATTAACGCTACTTTCGAGAAACTTGAAAAAATTGATGAAGTTGGGCCAATAGTTGCAGAAACTATTACAAGATTTTGGAAAGATAAATCAAATATCGACGTTGTAGAATCTTGTCTAGCCTCAGGTTTGAAATTAGATTCCGGATATGAATCACATAGCCAAAAATTAGTTGATAAAATAATTGTTTTTACTGGCGTCTTAACCGAATTTTCACGAGGTGAGGCAAAAACAATGGCTGAAAGTCACGGTGCAAGAGCAAGTGGTTCGGTTAGTAAAAATACAGATTATGTAGTCGCGGGAAACTCTGCAGGTTCAAAATTAGATAAAGCGAAAGAGCTTGGAGTCCCCGTATTAACAGAAGAAGAATTTTTAAAACTTATTAAATGAAAGCTTAGATATGAAAAAAATGATTTTATGGATAATTCCTCTTATTTTATTAGCTGAGGAAAAAACGTTGTCATCTGTCCTAGTTGCAGATGGTTACAAAAAACCTGTTTTTGTAACCTCATACCCAAATGATTCAAAATTACTTTATGTTGTTGAGCAAGCTGGGTTGATAAGAATAATAAAAAATGGAAAAAAGCTTAATAGGCCATTTTTTGATATAAACAAAAAAGTGGTAAATCCAAACAGACCTGGAGATGAACGAGGTTTGCTGGGGTTTGCATTCCATCCAAATCATATTAATAATGGAAAATTTTACATTAATTATATGGATAATAATGGATTTACTATTGTATCAGAATTCATGGTTAATTCTCAATTAAGGGCTAATCATAAATCAGAGCGAGTGATTTTGAAACTTGAACAACCTTATCGCAATCATAATGGTGGAGATATTCAATTTGGACCCGATGGTTATCTTTATATATCAATTGGGGATGGGGGTAAAGCAGGCGATCCCCTCAATTCAGGCCAGGATCTCAATTCAATTTTTGGGAAAATAATTCGTATTGATGTCAATGAGTCACCTTATGCAATCCCAAAATCTAATCCATTTTATGGACAAAAAGATAAACGTGGCGAAATATGGGCGTGGGGGTTGAGAAATGTCTGGCGATTTTCTTTTGATAAACAAACCGGTGATAAATATTATGGGGATGTTGGCCAAAATAAATGGGAAGAAGTTAATTTTGAGCCAGTTACAAGTGCGGGTGGAATAAATTTTGGTTGGCGGATTATGGAAGCAAATCACTGTTATGACCCAGCAGAAAATTGTCAGACCAAAGGATTAACAAAACCAATTGTTGAATACCCTAATGATGCTAACTATATGGTTATACTCGGGGGTGGATCACAAACTGATGCAGAAGGCTGTTCTGTTACAGGTGGTTACGTTTATCGAGGAACAAATATAAAAAGTATGCAGGGGGTATATATTTTTGGGGATTATTGTTCCGGGAATATTTGGACACTAAAGGTAGTTAATGGAAAAGCCACAAATTTTGTAAACCGCACAGAGGAAATCAATTTAGCTGACGGCGAATTCACTACATATATTTCATCTTTTGGACAAGATAGTGACGGGGAATTATATATTGTTGATTATAATGGCGGTGTTTATAAACTAATTGAGAAAAACTAAAAAGGTTAATAATGGACAAACTACCAATGAAAATTGATAATGTTTTAGATGATATTGTGCTTATTGTTCTTGATGGTCATGAACCATTAAAAGAACTAGGCGTCGACCAAAATAAAATATATGTGAGAGTAGTTGGATATGATGAATATGGAATGTGGGTTGATCGTCCATCATTTAAAATTCCGATAATTAAAAATGGAAATTTGGAAAGTGAAAAAGAGGTTGCTGCATCAATGCTAATCCCTTGGGGATTTATAGCATCTATTGTTCATTTCCCCGATGTTGAAGGCTTTGATTTCCCAAACCCATTTGATACTTCTATTGGTTTTGACCCTGGGGAAAAATGAAACCTTCTGCCGTTTCAATTCAAAATCTGAAAAAGAGTTATGGTGATACCACTGCTCTTAAAGGTATAAATATAGAAATCAATGACGGAGAATTTTTTGGACTACTAGGTCCAAATGGTGCCGGCAAAACAACTACGATTAATATTTTAACGGGTCTTGTAAGAAAAGATTCAGGTTCAGCTGATATTTTTGGTCAAGATACAATTTCTAATTATAGATATACCCGGGCTCAAATTGGAATATCTGCTCAAGAATTTGCCCAGGATTGGTTTTTTCCTATTGAAAAATTGCTTTATTTCCAAGCAGGTTATTATGGGATATCTAAAACACAAGCTAAAAGTAAAGTTGATGAATTATTTGAAAGATTAGGGCTTGAAAAAAAACGTCAAGCAAGACTGCGTCAATTATCGGGTGGCATGAAACGAAGATTCCAAATTGCAAAAGCATTAGTTCATGATCCTAAAATATTAATCTTAGATGAGCCAACAGCTGGTGTTGACGTAAAACTTCGCCATGAATTATGGCAATATTTTAGGGAACTTCATCAGGCAGGAAAAACTATTCTATTGACCACTCATTATATTGAAGAAGCTGAAATGTTATGTGACCAAGTTGCTATAATTGATAACGGAGAAGTTATCACTAAAGGAACACCAAAAAATTTAACTGGCAAACAGGGTGACTCTGGAATTACAATTAATTTATCCGATACTGAAGTTGATCTAAAAACTTATTTAAAAGAATTTTCCTATTCCTTAGATAATGAAAGGATTCATTTTGTCAGTAATGACCCAGAAGGAGATCTACCCAAAATCATAAATTCGCTTACTAAAGCAGGATGTCATATTCAGCGTGTAGAAACAACAAAATCATCTTTAGAAGATGTGTTTTTAAAACTCACAGGAAAAGGAATCAACGAATGAACTGGATTGGCTTTTGGACTTTGACCTCTCGAGAAGTTGGGCGTTTTTTCTCAGTATATAGGCAAACAATTATTCCTGGGCTATCATCATCAATGCTATATATTGTTATTTTTGGTTTTACTCTTGAAAAACGAATTTCGTCTATCGATGGTATTCCCTATACTATTTTTATCATTCCTGGCCTAATTATGATGAACGCACTAACAAATGCAACTTCGAATTCTGCTTCTTCTATGCTTCAAATGAAACTTCTAGGCCAGTTACCAGATATTTTACAAGCACCTCTATCTAGTTTTGAGATTTCTTTAGCCTACATTATTGGAGGCACAGTAAGGGGAACTGTTAATGGAATATTAATTCTTATTGTTGGAGTAGGATTAAGTGATATGACCATTGTCCATCCTTTATCAACTATTGGATTTATTATAATTGTATCATGGGCATTTTCTTCAATTGGATTATTACTAGGTCAACTAGCCGAGTCATGGGATCAATTGGCTACGATGCAAAATTTCATTTTAACCCCTCTAAGTTTTCTTGGAGGAATTTTTTATTCAATTAAAATGTTACCTGACTGGGCACAGGTTGCTAGTCAATACAACCCTATTTATTATATGATAAATGGGCTACGTTACACCATATTAAATACATCAGATTCAAGTCCCCATACAAATTTAGGTGTGGCAATAATGTTGACAATTATTTTTTCAATAGCAGCAATTCTGCTTATGGAAAGTGGGAAAAAAATAAAGTATTGAAAAAATATCTATTTTTATTATTTTTTATTATTTTACCAATTTCAGGTCAAACCGATTCGTCCGCATGGGAACAATATTTACGATTTGGTATGGTTAATGTTGATTCAACTAATGGTGGGTTTGGATATTTTCGCCTAAATCGAACAACTTCAAATACATTCCGTGATTTGAGATTTTTTGCGTATGGATTAGAAAATAATTCATTTATTTATTTAAGGTATAAATCCAGTAATAAATATTTATCTCAACCCAAATTTTATAGATATACTATTACCTCATTTAGAAAGAACACACGTGCAAATGTCAATTTACAGTATCATTTCAATCAAGGCTTTGGTTATTTTATTAAGGATTATAATAATGGTTTAATAAATATGGAATTAGGTCATGCCTTTGATACATCAGATTACCTAAATGCTACTCGTAAAACTTCTTATTTAAGAACTGGTATTTTTTGGGATCATGATACCAATTATTTTTCTTCGAAATTAGAGTTCGAACACTTTTCGCAAATCAGTGAAGTCATTGAAAATAGACTATCTAGAAGCATCTATCTTTTAGAATTAATTTTTCCTTTAAAGAATGGAGTTTTTATTAACATTAATTATGAGAAGGAAGATTACATTGGGCCAAATCAAACTGATGCAGCATCAATTATATTAGCAGTTCAATGGAAGGGAAATTTTAAAATATAATTATTAATTAATTATATTTTCTAAGGTCTTTTAATAAATGCTAGCATGGTTCTAGGATGTTCATCTACAATCATTAAAAATCCTTTTTTATCCATTCGAACCAGACCTTCCCAATTCCTTGAATTTTTATCTAGGACTAACTGAATTGGCAACGTGTCTGTTTTATAAATTTTGTTGCCATCTATTTTAAACTCAACTAATCTCTCAACATGGTCAAATTTTTCATGAGTTTTCCCCTTCAGGATATTAGTTAATACTAAATCTTTGCCAGGCTTTAGGCGTTTTTTTTCTCCAGGCCAAAAAAAGTTTATTGCCCAGAATTTGTCTTGATTATCCAATTCAGTAATATCTGTAATTCTATATTCAATATTAGGGAAAGAGGATGAGCTTTTTTGTTTTAATGATGAATTATAAAATGATGCTTTTGGTTCTGCATTAACATTAAGCCCATTGGCTTCGAATAATACCATTATACGATACTTATATTTCAAAATACTTTCATAACCCATGTTTTTAATATTGACAGGCAGCGGCATTTCTACTATTTTTTCTGAGTCAATTCTTAATGTTTCATTTCTCATATCAATTGAGCCTCTAGCAATGAAACTCTTCATTTTGTCATCAATTTTAGATTCTATAATTAAATATGCTTTGTTTCCAATAAAACAAATTGCTTCAAAGCCTTGATATCCTTTGATGGAATTAAAATAATCAGGCATAATGATATCTATTTTATCTGGATTGAGAGGGGTTTTTCGATCGCTATTCAACCAATCATTTATTACTGATTTTTTTAAGTAATAAAAACGTGGTTTTGATTCATTGACATATTGAGGCATAAGAATCAGGTTTTGGTTATACCATGCTAAGCCAGACATCTCTAGGCTACGATCTGATGCCTCACCCGTTAATAAAATCTCTATTGGGAGAACTTCATTGGCAGATATTATCTGATAACAAAATAAAGTCAAGATAAAATATTTAATTAATCTTTTTCTCACTTATTGTCGCCTGGTTTGTACGCTTTCTCTAGGTTTAATTTAATATCTTCTAGATCCATGAATACTGGTTTCATTTTATGAGATGCAAAAAGCTTAGCTTGATCATCATAATGTATTGAACTACTATCTAATGTAGATGACCCAAATTGATGGATACTGTTTGCAGAAACATTTCCTTCTTTATCCCATTCAACAATTTGAAAATAACAATCTCCTGCACTTGCAATTCTGATATCATCGTGTTTTTTTGAGTATATCGCTCTTACAATATCGGGACCTCCACTAAGAGGTAAATCTGTTTTACCTCTTTTTAAACGTAAAATATCACCCCATTTCACATCTAAAGTACCATAATATTTTATTGACCATTTGACTGCTGATTCTAATCGGCTCATTATTTCTGAATAATTGTAATTGTATTTATTTGGATCAAAATGTGGTCTAATTGCATCATATGCCAAATGCATCGCTGTGTTTGTACTGTCTGTATCTAGATCCCAATTTTTTAGTATTGATAGAGCTTCAATAATATCTGGATCATTACTAACTGCCTCATTTAAAAATTTGATTAAATTAACAGCCATTACAGATTTCTTAGAATACTTTGTATCAAATTTATATTGATAAAACTCATCTCTTGTAATTGATTTATCAGCACCATATGTCTCATGCATTCTTAATGCTCGATTTGTTTGGAAAAGTTCTATGCCAAGATTTTTTGGAAAGAATGATTTATCAGGATTATCATATCCAGTAGTTGAAAGAAATGGTGTACTATTGCAATTTTGCAGAAATCCTGATTTTGGATTTAATACTTTCGGTAAATCGTCATATGAAAAGTATCCTCTCCATAAGGCACGTCCTGTGCTTCCTGGTATAATTCCACTCCAATTATATGCATCTGTTCCTCTAATTGGTAGAAGTGCATTATAAACATAAAATAGGTTCCCATTTTTATCAGCATAAAGTGTATTAAACATGGGAAGAGCTAACATGCTCATTGCTTCATTGAACTCTTTTAAATTTCTTGATTTATTCATCTTGAACCATTGTTCTACGTGTCGAACCTCACCATATCCGGCATACCTTACGGCAAAGTATCCATGATCATTTTTAACTACAGGGCCATGCACTGACCAAAGAATTTCTTTACTAAACTTCCAACTAAATGGACCCCATAATTTTACTGGGATAATAGCTTTCTTTTCTTTGAGAATTTCCCAACGGCCTTGAAAAAGATATTTATTTTTTTCATCAGGATGCATTTGTAATTCATAAACATCTATCAAATCAGGACGATTTACAGTATGGCTCCAACCAAGATTTCGATTGTGTCCTAAAAACACTACAGGCGATCCTGGAAATAAACCACCTACAATATCTAATCCTTCCTCGCTTTTTAAATGAGCTTCGTACCAAGCTACAGGACCTGTCCATGGTTGATGAGAATTAATTGCTATCCTAGTATGTCCATCTGCTGATCGAGCGGGACTAACAGCCACTACATTTGAGCCAAGTAACTTTTGCTCAAATTGATTTTTTTCTTGAGAATCTAAGTTTGCTGCAAGATATGGTTTTTTATTTGATGCTAAATCTGTTAGGATATTATCTAATCCAAACATTAGAGGCATACGGTGAACAAAACCAGCAATAATATCTTTGCCAGAAACTGGAAATAATCCTCGAATAACCTGATCGGGATTATTATAAGCATAGTGATTTAATCCATCAGCGTATCCATCGCATATATCACGTACTTCTTTTGATACCTGATTGATATTATCATCTACAACTTTTTCAATTTTTAGCAATTGTACCATGTAGTCGTTACCTGCTCCAACTTTACCATGCTCTTGAGCTAATCGACCTTTTGATGCTAATATAATATTTTGAATAGTCTTAAAATCATCTTCTGCATGAGCAAATGCTAAACCATATGCTGTATCTTTATCTTTTATCCCAAAAATATGAGGTACACCCCAATTATCACGATATATAGTAACCGAATAATCTCTAAATAATTCCTCATTTATTGGGGCATGATAAATGGGTTTAATTAGAGTATATACAATAAATAAAATTGCTGTAATAATAGCAAATGAAGCATAATATCTATTTTTTAACATATGTGACTAATTTGGTTAATTATAAATTGATATGTAAGTTTAATGAATATGAATTTATTATTGAAGAATAACTCTAGCCCGATAATTATTATATTTTTTTTATCAATGATATTTGTATCCTGTGCAATCCAAAGAATAGAGATTCCAAAACCAGACTTAACTATGGCAAATAAAATACAATTTGATGCGGAATCTAAAGAAATATGGGTATATGATTTTCAAGGTCATGGACACTATTTCAATCGTGCTACAAAAAACGTTATTAATACTTTCAATAACAAAACAGAAAATATTAATAATCAAACAATTCGACTCTACTGTGACTATCATACCTATAATGAAATGGTATTTATTGAAGAAAAAAGTGTTTCTGTTTTTAAAGCCAGTACAAAATTTATATCAAATCAAAAAGGCGATAATATAAACTCTAATCAAAGCGGGATAACAAATCCAAAAAATGGCGATAACTTTTTCCCAAGTTCTTCGCAAGGAGGATCAATAAAATCTGGCGGAAGTTCTGGAGGGTCAGGAAATAGTCAAACAACAATCCCTGTTGATAAAAAAAACTGAACTACCATTCAAATTCACCATCGTTAATTTTCCATAAATACAACGATGCGACTGTACGGTAGGGTTTCCAAAGTTCTGATTCATCTATCATATATTTGATCGGAGGTAGAGTGTCCATATTTTTAATAGATGCAAATCCCTTTTGAATTGCTAAATCACCTGAGGGGAATACATCCGGTCTAGCTAGTGAAAATATTAGAAACATATCTATAGTCCATTGACCTATTCCTTTAACCTCTAAAAGAATATTACTTATTTCTCCATTACTCATTTTTTCAATATTGGAAAACTGTATTTTAATTTGTTCCCATTTTATTGATAGATCCTTTAGGTAAATAATTTTTTGTTTAGACAAACCAACTTTTTGTAATACTTCTGCTGGCAATACCAATATATTTTCCGGATAAGGGAAGTCATTATTCCCAAATAAATTTTTGAATCGCTCATAAATTGCATTGGCAGCCTTGCCGCTTAATTGTTGATATATAATTGATCGAGCAAGTGATTCAAAATGATTTTTGATAGGTTCAAAGTTTGGTGAATCATATTTACTGATTAGCTTTGCCATAGTTGGATCCACTTTTCGTAAATGCGTTTTTGCTTTATCAATATTCATAATATGTAATAATCAAAGAAAGAAATTTGGGATTAATGCTGATAGTTTATCAGCAAAATACTTTACTATAGTTCCGCCATAATAGTAGCACGTTCAGCTTCAATACGATCTTTATTCTCACCTTTTTCATCCAAAATATCAAGTACGTCTAGAGCTCTATTATATAGACCTTGCTCTTTTAATACATGGACTAATGTAAATGTGGCAAGTCGAGGGCTTACTGCTACTTCTTGTAATATTACATCAGTAGGTATAGGTTTTTTCGCTTTTGATTTCTTTGACTTTTTAGGAGATAAAAAATCATTTGCAAATTGATTATTTGGGTCTATGTCTTGTGCACGTTTCCAACTTGATGATAGAGTGTTTTTAGATCTACCTAGCTGTTCTTGAAGCATTGGAAGAGCTGCTACAGCTGTTTCATGATTAGGATATTTTTCTAATACTTTTTTCATCAACTTTTCTGCTACAACTAAATTGCCTAACCCCATTTCAGCTTGAGATAAAATAAAAGTTCCTTCTATCGAATCTGGATGATGTTTTAATCCAATTTCACAAACTCGTTTTGCACGATCATACTGTCCTTGTCGTTGATATGTTTCTGCAAGGACTGGGAATAATACCGTATCAAAGTGATCAGCAAAATATAATTCTAATTCTGTAATATTATTTAATTCCATCTAACGACGATTTTCTTTAACCCAATTAGTTATATAATCTACTGTTTCCTGAACAGGAGTGCCAGGGCCAAATAATTTTCCAACCCCCATATCTTCTAATAACAGGACGTCTTTCTTTGGAATAATACCTCCCCCAACAAGCAATACATCATCAATATTTTTTTCTTTCATCAATTTTAGAATATTTGGGAAAATAGTCATATGGGCATTGTTTAAACTTGAAAGAGCTATAACATCTACATCTTCTTGTAATGCAGATGATACTATCTTTTCAGGTGTTTGACGCAAACCTAAATAAATCACTTCCATTCCTGCATCACGATAAGCTGCAGCAAGAACTTTTATTCCTCTATCATGACCATCTAGGCCTGGTTTAGCCATTAAAATTCGTATTTTGCGTTCCATTTACAAGGAAATTACAATTAATTATTTATTGAATCGAGAATTGATATTTTGTAATAAATCTATAAAAGAATAATAGGTTAATCTGAAACCCAAACATTTTCCTTACCATAATTACCCCTAAGTTTCTTAAGGAATGATTGATGAGAAGAAACTTTTATATTATGAGAAAAAATACGTTGTTGTTTTCCTCTATCGTTCGGGACATGAAACATAAGTCCACATTTTCCTTTGTGTCCTTTTGCCAAATCAAACAATGCATCTACATCTACATTTGACATTTGATTTGGATCAATTCTAATATTAATATTTTTTGAATAAAAATCTCTTGCTTTATCAACTGTAATAATTTCATCGGCGATGATTTTTAAATCAGAAAAATCCGTATCATCTGTGGGTTTACCCTTAACAAAAACAACCATATCATTTTTAATTAATTGTTTGTATTTGGAGAATGTATCGCTAAATGCTAAAATTTCAGCTTGACCACCAAGACAATCTAATTTAAAGAAAGCCATTTGATTGTTTTTGCGATCGAAATGCATTTTAACTTCACAAATTGCTCCACCTATGCGAACTTTATCATCATTATTCATAATCACCTTATCCGTAAAATCAAAATTTGAAAATTCTTCCAATTCATCAGCATATTTGAGCAATGGGTGACCGGAGAGATAAAGACCTAGAACTTCCTTTTCATTTTCTAATAATTGGCTCTCTTCCCATTCATCATTTGATACTAATTGGGGAACCAAAGTCATATCTTGTCCATTTGAACTTTTTGCGCCAAAAAGATCCACCTGGTTCCTAGCATTATTTTCTTGAACAGTCTGCCCGTACTTTAGTACAGTATCAATTGAATTATGTTTTTGTGCACGATTACCTTCTAAGCTATCTAGTGCACCTGCCATATTTAAACTTTCCAATACTTTTCTATTTAAAGCTTTTAAACTTACTTTTGAAGTAAAATCAAATAATGTCTCAAATTTCCCTGAATCATTTCTGGTTTCTATAATTTCTTGAAGTGCTTTGGTACCCACATTCTTTATCGCATTAAGGCCAAATGAAATCGTGCTATTATTGACAGGATGAAAATTAATATCTGATACATTAATATCAGGCGGGTCAACTTCAATTTTCATCTTACGACATTCATTAATAAGAATAACAATACGATCAATATTTGACATTTCACTTGTTAGATTAGCGCTCATAAATTCTGCTGGATAATGTGTTTTTAACCAAGCTGTTTGATATGCAACGTAGGCATAGGCGGTTGAATGACTTTTATTAAATCCATATTCCGCAAATCTTTCAATTAATTCATAGATGCTATTTGCTTTTGTTTTAGATATATTATTTTTTTTCTGTGCACCATCAATAAATTTAATTTTTAACTCATCCATAAGTTTTTTTATTTTTTTACCCATCGCTCTTCTCATAATATCTGCTTCAGCAAGTGAAAAATCTGCAACCTCATGAGCAATTTGCATAACTTGTTCCTGGTATACAATAATTCCGTAGGTTTCTTCGAGAATGGGTTTCATACTTGGGTGAGTATACTTGATCTTTGTTTTACCTGCCTTTCGTGATATAAAATCACCAATATTTTTCATCGGACCCGGTCTATATAATGCATTCATTGCAATTAAATCTTCAATCACGGTTGGTTTTAGTTTTTTCAAAAACTCACGCATGCCTGAAGATTCGAATTGAAAAACACCTGTAGTTAAACCTTTAGCAAAAAGTTTATAAACATTTGGATCATCTAATGGAATATTATCAATATCTAAATCTTCACCTAAAGCTCTCACAAGTTTTATTGTGTTATCAATAACTGTTAGGTTTCTAAGTCCTAAAAAATCCAATTTTAGTAGGCCTAATTCCTCTAACCCCTTCATATCATATTGTGATGTTACATCGCCTTGGGGTGATCGATAAAGTGGCACATAATCTGTTAAATTGCCAGGCGCAATAACAACTCCTGCGGCGTGGGTTGAGGCATGACGGTTCATTCCTTCTAGGGTTTTTGACAGCTCTATTACTTCTTTGTATTCACCTGATGCTGCTTCACTTAATTCCAAACTCTGCTCTAATGCCTCATCAAGGGAAATATTTATAGTTGTAGGAATCATTTTTGCTATACGATCGATTTCACCATATGAATATCCTAGAACACGCCCTACATCACGTACTGCTTGACGAGCCTTCATTTTTCCAAATGTTATTATTTGAGTAACAGAATTTTCTCCATATTGATTCTTAATATAATCGATGACCTCACCTCTACGTTCAATGCAAAAATCAATATCAATATCTGGCATACTAATTCTATCCGGATTTAAAAAACGTTCAAATAGTAGCTGATGTTTGATTGGATCTATTGTTGTAACACCCAATGAATATGAAACTAAGCTTCCTGCAGCAGAACCTCGTCCAGGGCCAACCGGTATATTATTATCTTTAGCATACTTCACAAAGTCAGCAGTAATCAAAAAATAACCAGCGAAACCCATTTTTTTTATAACATTTAATTCATGATCTAATCGCTTAGATAATTCATCAGTGTAATCTTCATACTTTTCTGTAATACCTTGTTTACATAAAGCTTTTAAATATTCATCAGGGGTTTTGTGTGGTGACTCCTTTGGGATAGGAAAATTGGGCAGATGATAATCACCCATTGGAATCTCAATCTCAATACTATCTGCAATCTTACGAGTATTTTCAATAGCACTTGGTATATCTTTAAATAATTCAAACATTTGATCCTGAGTTTTAAAATAAAACTCAGGTGTTGCATAGCGTAAACGATTTGGATCATCACGGTCTTTACCTGTACCTAAACAAATATGAACATCATGTGCCTCCCAGTGTTCATGCTTAGCATAATGAGCATCATTAGTACATACCATAGGGAGATCTAACTCTGTAGAAAGTTTTTTAATATTTTCTACGGTTTTTTCTTCATCTGGTATACCATGATTTTGAATTTCTAAATAAAAACGATCAGGGAAAATTTCTGAAAATCTTAATGCAGCTTCTTTAGCACCTTTCCAATCATCTCTTAACATTTTTTCAGGAATTTCACCTTTTAAACAACCTGATAAACAGATAATCCCATCACTATGCTCTCTTAATAAATCTATATCAATTCTGGGGCGATAATAGAATCCTTCTAAATATCCATGTGTTACAAGTTTCATCAAGTTCTTATATCCATCATAATTTTTTGCCAAAAGAACGAGATGATTATTTCCCCAACCTCCATCAGATCTTGGTTTTTTATCAAAACGACTTCCTGTCGCTACATAAGTTTCACATCCTATAATTGGTTTTATACCAGCTGATTTAGCTGATTTATAATATGGTATTACACTAAACATATTACCATGTTCTGTTAGTGCGACTGAATCCATACCAAGATCATCTATAGTATTAACTAATGTCTGAACAGTTTGAGCTCCATCTAATAAACTGTAATCAGAATGATTATGTAAATGTACAAATTCTGAATTCATTATTATAAAATATCCATGTTAATAAATTTCCTTAACATATAATTCTTTGCTCGGTTTCTTACTTGTATTATATCTCAATTTTTAATACCCTCAAATCACCATTATAATCTGTTATCAAATCTATTTTATTGAAATCTGATGAATTGAAAATATTGAAAGCTTTTATTGGATGTGAGCCCAGTCCGACTTCCAAAAGCATTTTACCATTTTTTTTACTCAATTTTTTCGCAATATCACAAAATCTTCTATAAAACTCTAGGCCATCTTTATAATCAGTAAGGGCTATGTGAGGCTCATAATGGCTAACATCTGACATAATAGTATTCATTTCATATTTTGAAATGTATGGCGGATTTGAAATAATTAAATCATACTCCCCCTTCGGTATTTCTTTCATAAAATCTAATTTTGAAAATGTAACATTTGATATTTTATTCATTCTAACATTGTTTTTTGCTATTTCCAATGCGCTAGGTGATATATCTATTGACACAATCTTGGCATCTTTTCTTGCGGATCCAATTGCAATTGCGATACAGCCAGAACCTGTTCCAACTTCGAGTACTTTGGGTCTTGATAAAGTTTTAAGGGAATCAATTGCTACCTCTACCAATTTTTCTGTTTCCACCCTAGGGATTAAAACTTTAGGAGAAACCGATATTTCATTTCCATAGAATTCTGTTCTACCGGTTATATATTGTACAGGTTTATTTTTTAATCTTTGATTAACCCATTCTTTAAAACAGGATACTTTACTATGAGTAATTTTTTGTTCAGATTTTAAATATAGATCAGAACGCTTAGAATGCATTAAATCACATAAGAGCCATTCTATTTCATCTCTAGCTTCCTTGAATCCATTTGATAATAAGTAATTCTCTCCCCAATGCATTATATCAAGAACTTTCCATTCCTGATTAATATTGTCTTTCAAGCTGATCAAGTTATTCTACAAATGATGCTAGCTGATCTTGTTGATCAGCTAATTTAAGATTTTCAATAATAGAATTAATTTGCCCATCCATAACACCTTCAAGATTATAAGCAGTAAAATTAATTCTGTGATCAGTTATACGACCCTGGGGGAAATTATAAGTTCGTATTTTAGCTGATCTATCTCCTGTTGAAACCATATTTTTGCGAGCTTTTGCTCTTTCCCTCGCAATCTTCTCTTGCTGTGCTGCTAACAACCTTGATCGAAGAACTTTTAATGCTGCTGCTTTGTTCTTATGCTGAGATGTTTCATCTTGACAGGTAACAACCACACCTGTTGGGATATGGGTAATACGTATAGCTGATTCTGTTTTATTTACGTGCTGACCTCCAGCGCCACTTGCACGATACGTATCAATTTTTAAATCAGAATCTAATATTTCAATATCAGCTTCTTCGGCTTCAGGTAATATTGCAACAGTGGCAGCAGATGTATGCACTCTTCCACTAGTTTCTGTTTTTGGGACCCTTTGAACTCTATGAACACCACTCTCGAATTTCATAAAACCATATACTCCATCACCTTCAACTGAAAAAATTATTTCTTTAAAGCCACCAATACCTATTGCATTTGATTCCATTACACTATATTTCCAACTATTTCGTTCAGCAAACCTTGTATACATTCTATATAAATCAGCTGCAAATAAAGCTGCTTCATCTCCACCAGTTCCGGCGCGTATTTCTATTATTGTATTCTTATCATCAGTTGGATCATGGGGTAACAATAAAACCTTTAATTCTTTTTCTAATTTTTCTAATGATATTTGCAAATCATCAATTTCAGCTTTTGCAATTTCTTTGAGATCTTTATCATCACTATTTAAAATATTTATATCATCATCGATCTGATTTGTAATCTTTATGAATTGATTTGATTTTTCGACAACTGGACTCAAACGTCGGTGTTCTCTTGCTGATTCAGTATAAAGTTTTTGATCATTAACAAGGTTAGGATCAGCCATTTTTAATTCCAAAGATTCGAAGTGAGCAATAATTCCCTTTAGTTTATCAATCATCCTATTGCTTCTGCGATATATTCCTTACCAGTCATTTCATCATAATTTTCACCAAAAGCTTCTTTTAAAGCAATTATAGCTACTTCAACCATACCATCATCTGGCTTTTGAGTTGTAATATTTTGGAGCCATAAACCTGGTGTTCTTAATAATCTAAAAAGAAAATTGTTTTCTTTTCTTGCTGTTATCTTTATTACCTCATAGGATATACCCGCTACAAATGGAATCATAGGCAAATGAACCATTAATCTGATTGGTAAACTTATATCTCCTATTATATATATAAGGAATGTATCAATTAAGGAAAAAACTATAATTGCTGATAAAAGCACAATAAACATAAAACTAGTGCCACATCTAGGGTGTTGTGTTGGATAATTTTGAGCATTTTTTACTTTTAATTTTTCCCCAGATTCAAAATTATATACCACGCGATGCTCTGCTCCATGGTATTGAAATAATCTAGAAACATCTTTCATTAATGATATTAGAAAAATATAAATAACAAAAAATGTAATTCTAAATGCACCAGAAATTAAATTGAATGCTAAAGCTTCTTTATCAAAATCCAATATTTTTGTTGTGATCCACATTGGAGCAATCATAAACAATGATATTGCGAGCAATATGGCAAATAAAGAAGATAAGAACTCCATAAACTTATTTGGTTTTTTATTGTTTTCTTCAGGTAGCGCTATATCTGCTGACCATTGAAGTGTTGCCATACCCATTTTCATAGCTTCATAAAGACCTGCCATACCTCTAAAAATTGGTTTGACCCAAAAATTTGATTTTTCTGTAATTGAAACAAAATTATGTCTATCAAAATGGACTTTACCTTCAGGGTCTCTAACAGCAGTTGCGTAGGCTCCAGGAACGCGCATCATGACTCCTTCGATAACTGCTTGACCCCCCACAAGAATTGTGGGTTTCATTAACAACAATAAAATGTTTTTTATCATAAATATTTATTTAGGAAATAGATATTGTTAGTTCACTTTTTTTCAGTTTTAGCATATTTCTTTTTAAACTGTTCTATTCGTCCTGCAGTATCTACTAATTTCTGTTTTCCTGTATAAAAAGGGTGACACTCTGAACAAATTTCTATTCTTTGATCACCCATTGTTCCTTGCACTTGAAATGTATGACCACAAGAACATGTTATATTCCCCAACTTATACTCAGGATGTATATTTTCTTTCACTTTTTACTCCTTACTTCAATAATTAATTTAATTGTTCTAATATATTTTTTACCCTATCTATTCCGTCACTAATTAATTTTTTACTCACAGGATACGAAAATCTAATATGACCAGAAGCTCCGAACCCATCTCCTGGCACTGTTACGACTTTTGCTATATCCAAAAATAAATTTGATAAATCAAATGAGTTTTCAATTTTTTTACCCTTAAACGATTTCCCTAAATAATAATCAAAATTAGGAAATGCATAAAACGCCCCTCCTGGCAAATCACAATTCACTTCATTTATATCATTTAACAGAAATACTATTAAGTCTCGTCTCTCTTTAAATTTTTTTATCATAAGGGATACCGTAGATTGATCACCAAGTAAAGCTTCTACTCCCGCAGCCTGGCTAATTGAATTTGCACATGATGTAGTCTGACTTTGTATTTTAGTCATCCCATCAATAATAGTTTTATCTCCAAAGGAATATCCTATGCGCCACCCAGTCATTGAATATGTTTTAGATAGACTCATACATGTTAAAACATTTGCACCGATGTTATGATTTTGATTTAATTTTTCTATACTTATGAAGTTTTTATCAAACACAAGTCTTTCATAGCACTCATCTGAAATAACAACTAATTTATTTCTTTTTGCCAATTTGAGTATTTTAACTAATATTTTTTCTGACCATATGGCGCCCGTAGGATTTGAAGGGGAATTAACAATGATACCTTTAATATTGCCGGATAATTTTGTTTTAATTTCATTTTCATCAGGTTCAAAGTTTTTATTTCGGTTTGTATTCACAAAAACAGGTGTAGCATTAGCAAGCGTTACAAATTCAGGAAAAGATACCCAATAAGGTTTAAAAATTATAACTTCATCACCTTTTTGAAAAAGTGCTTGGCAGGCTAGAGACAGGCTTTGTTTTTCCCCATTAGAAATAAGTACTCTATCAGGAGATATTATAAGATTATTTTCTCGTTTAACTTTCGTACAGACTGCTTCACGTAATTCTAATGTACCAGCCCCAGCCGTATACTTAGTTTCTCCCCTATCCATTGCTTGTTTTGCTACTTTAAGAATATTATCAGGAGTATTAAAGTCAGGTTGACCAGCACTAAAATTTATTACGTCGATACCTTGAGCTTTTAGCTCCGCTGCGCGTGTAACCATATCCAATGTAAAAGATGGTTTTATTTGTTGAACTCGATTGGCTAATAAGGTCATGATTAATTAAAATCTATGTTGTTTTTTATGATATTCTTCTGAGTTATAGTTCACTTCACCCGAAGAAGTTTTCGTGTTGGGCTTTTTACGATGATATCGCTTTTTTTGTTTTACTCCTTTATTAGCATGCGGCCTAAAATTAGTATCAATAATATCATCATCTTCAAGATCAAATTCTTCATTAAGAATTTTCTTTGATCGCTTTGGCTTATATTTTTTTCTTTTTCTTGAATTATTTGAACTTGGGATTTTTGTTACATCAATTTCTTGAGGATCATTTTGAACTAATAATTTTTCATCAAAATTATTATTCGAAGAGTCTAATTCAACTTGTTTTAAATCTTTTCCATCAACATTAAATATTCCAAATAAGGTACCATATCCCCGAGTAATACCATTTCCAATACCTATATAATTTGGAAGAATAAAATTGGTTTCAAATT
Source organism: uncultured bacterium (assembly GCA_964428745.1). Lineage (GTDB taxonomy): Bacteria > Fidelibacterota > Marinisomatia > Marinisomatales > TCS55. The sequence goes on from CAYRYZ010000001.1 coordinate 38,590, forward strand.
CTCCATCGAATGATCCCCAATGATTTTCATCTATTGATTTCGGTAATAATGTTGATAACCTTATTTTAGTAAAAATATTTTCTTCCAACTCAATACCCATCTCTCTACTTAAGAATACAATATTTTGACCAAGTAACTTATTTAAGTAATTAACTCTATCTTTATTTTTGATATTACGATACTTTTTTCCTGTACTTTGATTTAGTGCAACCCATGGTGTAATAAAACGATACCTGACAAGTTTTTCTGTTGGTTGAAATCTATCATTGTACTCTTCGATTTCACAATCTGATATTTGAAAAGTTATATTCCCAAAATCTAATGAATCTATATTGCTTAATATCTCCTTTATTGGGTCAACTCCTTCACCAATACCCACAAAATATATTTGTTCGTTTAAAATTTTTACTTGTACTCGAGGATAAAGGAATTTTTCTCTATATGAACCATCCAACATAGGCACTATTTCCTGATTAGCAAATTGTTTCATGAGAATCCCCTTTACTTGATAGGGGGTTTTCCGAACAGGCTTATCAGTAATTAAGCGTGCATTAATCGTTGCTATTTCCTGATATTTAGGATTCATTTTATATATAACATCAAAAACATTTATACAGTAAAAAATAGTAAATTATTATTGGCTCATTGTCTCCATGAATTCATCATTTGTGTTAGTACGACGCATTCTATCCTGAATAAATTCCATAGCCTCAATAACCTTCATATCATTCAAGAGTTTTCTTAGAATCCACATCCGTGCTAATACTTTTTTGTCTAATAGCAGCTCCTCTTTTCGAGTGCCTGACTTTATTAAATCAAATGAAGGATAAATTCTTCGATCGCTTAGCCTACGATCCATCACAAGTTCCATATTACCTGTCCCTTTAAACTCCTCAAAAATGACTTCATCCATTCTACTACCCGTGTCAATAAGTGCTGTTGCAATTATTGTTAGACTTCCGCTTTCCTCGGTATTTCGTGCTGCTCCAAAAAATTGCTTTGGTTTTCTCATTGCATTTGCATCAACACCACCTGACAAAATTTTTCCACTATGTGGTATAACCGCATTATGAGCGCGACCCAATCTTGTTATACTATCTAAAAGGATAACAACATCTTCTCCAAATTCTACCATACGCCTAGCTTTTTGAAGAACCATTTCAGCAACCGCAACATGACGTTCAGGTGGTTCATCAAAAGTTGAACTAACTACTTCTGCTTCCACATTGCGTTTCATATCAGTTACTTCTTCCGGGCGTTCATCAATTAATAGTATAATTAACTTAACATCTGAATGATTTTTTGTTATCGCATTAGCTATTTTCTGCATTAATACTGTTTTTCCAGTTTTAGGCTGAGCCACAAGTAACCCTCTCTGGCCTTTACCAATCGGGGAAATTAAATCCATTACTCTAGTAGAAAGATCTTTTGGATTTACTTCTAGATTAAATTTTTCATCAGGATAAAGTGGTGTGAGATTATCAAAAAGAATAGCACGTTTTAAGTTTTCTGGATCTTTTCCATTAACTTCTTCTAATTTTAGCAAAGCATAAAATTTTTCTTTTGATTTTGGTGGTCTTATTTGGCCACTAACCTCATGACCCGTTCTTAATCCAAATCTTTTTATTTGTGATGGACTAACATAAATATCATCTGGGCCGGGTAAATAATTAAAATCAGGGCTTCTTAAAAATCCATAGCCTTCATTTAGTACTTCTAAAACACCTGTTGCTGTAACTCTTCCTTCTTTTTCAGTTTGAGCTTCAAGAATTTTTACAATTAATTCCTGCTTATTTAAGCCTGAATAACTTTCAATATCAAGTTTTGAAGCAAGATCTGCTAACTCTTTTATCTTCAGCTGTTGTAATTCATTTACATTCATAGTAATAATAACCTTTAAAATATATTTACGACGTTATGTTTAATTTTTCGGGAATGTGTCCCCTATCGGGGTATAAAAAAACTTAAAGCAGTGATATAAGTCAGATATTACACAACTTTAATAAAAAAACCCAAATTTATCGAAAATTGGTTTAGCTATATAATGACTACCAAAAATTATGGCAGGTTTATTGATTTTTTTCGCTAACATAACAATATCATCTAATGCTTTATTAAAATTATTATCTAAATGGAATTCATTAAAATTATTATCATATAGAACACTGCTTAACTCACTTCCATTCAATAAACCAAATTCTTCACCTCCACTTACCACTAATTTGTAAAATTTATTTGTTAAAACATCTGTAAGTAAATTCACCTCTTTATCTCCTTTCATCACAAATAAACCCAAAGGTTTTTTGGTAAATAATGATTTCATATTTTCAAGCATCAAGCTGATACCTTCTATATTATGACAGACATCATAATAAACAGGTAAAGATTCAGTCATTCTTTGAAGTCTACCAGGCCATAGTGTCTTACTGAGTCCTTTTTGAATAATGTTATCCTTTATTTTATTGTTTATTATTTTAGTTACATTAATGGCCATCACTGCATTCATTGCTTGGTATTTACCAAGAAGTGGAGTTTTATATAAAATACCTTTATACAAAAAAGAGGTCTTATTTTCAATAATTGAAACTTTTTCTGGAGGTTCTATCTCAATTGGAAAAGAATCAGATTTCGCCGCGATTTTAAGTAAAATGGATTGTACTGATTTTTTCTGAGGATAAATTACAACTGGCACTTTTGTTTTTATTATACCTGCTTTTTCTTTAGCAATAGTAATGATATCATTTCCCAAAAGGTCTCTGTGATCCAAAGATATAGAAGTGATAGCAGTAACAATTGGATTTATTACATTTGTAGCATCCAATCGTCCTCCAAGTCCTGTTTCAATTACTGCTATATCAACATTGCTTAAAGAAAAATGCAGAAATGCCATAGCTGTTGTTGTTTCAAAAAAAGTTGATTCAATTTCATCAATGTCTTTTCTTTTATTTTCTATAAAAGATGCAATTTGATTGTTTGTTATACAAATATTATTAACACGAATTCTTTCATTAAAATTAATTAAATGAGGTGATGAATAAAGCCCAACCTTATAGCCTGCACTCATAAGAATTGATGCTAGCATAGAAGATGTTGACCCTTTACCATTAGTCCCAGCTATGTGAATAGAGTGAAAATTATTTTGGGGATTCTCACAACGCTTTAATAACTCGGTCGTGTGATCTAGACCAACTTTAATCCCAAAACGATTAAGGTTAAATAAATATGCTAATAAATTATCTATTTTTGTTGAAGAATTTGCCTTTACAGCCATATGTATTTAAACTAAATAATAAATAAAATATCTAATTCATTTTCTGAATAACAATTACTTTTCAGATAAGTATTGCTCTCTTGAATAACGAAATTTAACTACAGCTCTATAAATAGAATTAGCAATTGTTTGTCTGTACTTAGGATTTCTTAGATTCCTCTCTTCATTTGCATTAGTTAAAAAACCAGCTTCAATTAATACATTTGGCATACTAGCATCAATCAACACATGAAAACCCGCTTGTTTCACTCCTCTATTTTTTGACTTAACTTTTTTTGCCATTTCTTCTTGAATCATTGCAGCTAATTCTTCACTTTCTTTCATATGCATACTTTGTGCCATTGTTGCAATAATTAGATTTTCACCAGATAGATCTCTATACTTATTTTTGCTTCTATCTTCTAGCTTAATCACTTCGTTTTCTCTAAATGCAACTTCAATGGCATCTTCAGTTTTACCTGTCCTTAGAAAGTAAGTCTCAAATCCATAGGCAGTTTTATTAGGATTAGAATTTAGGTGAACACTAATAAACATTTTCCCATTGGACTCATTAGCTATCTTAGTCCGCTTCCAAACATCAAGGAACACATCCTCACGCCTAGTATAAATCACTTTTAGTTTAGTGTTTTTTTCAAGTAAGCGTCCCACTCTTTTAACTATATCTAAAGCAATATTTTTTTCTCTTGTCCCCTTTCTTCCTGATGTCCCTGGGTCTTTACCCCCATGCCCAGCATCTAAAACAATCGTATCTAGTTTCCATCTATCCTTTACTTTATTTATACGCGCAACACTATTATCCATTGGGGTTCTAAGAGAAACAACAATTTCATTTTGATCCTTACTTTGATATAATTCGTGACTTACAACTTTTGATCTAATTTGAAAAGCTAGTTGAGCCGTCTTATCTAATTGATCTGCAGCTACACTCATCACAACTCCACGCACATCACTCCGGCGAAATTCAGTTGTATCAACTAATCCACCTGAAACAGTTATGTAGAACCATCCATTTTCATGGAAAAAAGAACTTATATTTCCTTCAGGGAAATGTTGTCTTGTCTTAATTCTAAGAATCGTACCATTTGCTTTTTGAGATATATCAACCCCTGCAATCGTAAACTTTTTAATATCTATTCTTAATGTTAATGATTTCGAATCATATTGAATTCCTGGTAATGTTGTACGTTTTACAATATCAAAAAAATAATCAGCCGATATATAAATATCATTATCTACCCAAACTGGATAAACTGGGATTTGATATACTTTTTCATCAACCAAAATAAAACTACTACTACTAGATATTTTTATTCGTTTATCACCTAAGTAGATAACCATCTTACCTCTATCTGAGTTGATATAGGGGTCACGATTTGTCAATAATCGAGAAACATCAATAGTCGAAATATAAGTTCCTGTTAAACGATCCAATGTGCGGATATTATAAGTTACACTATTAGATTTATTTACAACCTTTACTGTGTCGCATAGAGGGAATGAATAAAAAACAGTTAATATTAATAAAAGTTTGATGCTTTTGTAATTCATGACTTGGAACTTATCTAGACTAATTACGAGAAACAATTGATAGAAGAATCTGTAAAGAGTTTTATAATATTTATATAATACTAATTAAATAATACAAAAGCGCCCCACAATTAATGCAGGGCGCTTTACAACATGATTTTTGGCGCTACCTAATTCTTATTGTACCAAAAGACAATAAGCATCAATGCAAGTAGGCCCGCAAATCCAGCATCACCAAATTTGCTCATTAATTCGCCTATCGCTGCAATGACGCCAAAGTAGTCGTCAAAGAGAATGCCGACCACGATGCCAAGTACAACCAGCCCTTTTAACAAGCCAGTTACATCATCGACAAACGCAGTTACGGTTTTAAAGGCCTTATCCATATTTGTTCTCCTAGGATTTTGTAGAAAAAAAGGGCTCCTAACGGAACCCTAATATCTACTGGTTAACCTGCGAAAGAAACAAAGATTAATAGGGCCAATAGACCAGAGAATCCACCATCTAGAAAGGATTCAACTAGATCAACAATCCCGCCAATAGGGTCAAACCCTGTTGAATAAAGGATGTTCACAAAAACAAACATCACAATAAGAGCTTTAATTAAGCCAACTACGGAATTGGCAATCCCCTGTACGGTTGAAGTAAAATCAGCCATTAGGTTCCTCCTTGGTTAGGTTAAAATTGAACAAAAAAAGGGGGCAGGTATCCCTGCCCCCTCGAGTTCAATTCTTTCACGTTTCGTGTATGTGGTTATTTGTTCCACTGTATTATACACCCAGAATTTAAACAAAAAATGGAATTAATCAATAAAAATAGAATTTTTTATATTTCATATCGCCAATACAACAAATAAGTACCTAACATCTTACACAATATCTAATTAAATAATTTGAAAATAAATAATATAACAAGTCGAACAGTTTTGGATTCAAGAGCATATCCTACTGTAGAAGTAGATGTAAAACTTGAGGATGGATCATTAGGCAGAGCAATTGTTCCTTCTGGTGCTTCCACAGGTAAATTTGAAGCTGTTGAACTTCGCGATAATGACCCTAATTATTATAATGGCAAGGGCGTGAAGTGTGCTATTGAAAATATTAATACATTGATCAATAATTTACTTGTTGGCAAAGATTCCTATAATCAAAATGATATTGATCATTCTATGATCAAATTAGATGGCACTTCAAATAAAAGGAACTTAGGTGCCAATGCAATTCTTGGTGTTTCAATAGCAAATGCAAAAGCTACTGCTCACTCTAAGGGTATTCCCCTTTATGATTCACTTGCACTATCAGGCAAAAGAACTCTTCCTATTCCAATGATGAACATTCTAAATGGAGGGTGTCATGCTGATAACAACTTGGATATACAAGAATATATGATTTTCCCCGTTGGTGCGAATTCTTTTTCCGAAGCCCTACAGATGGGTACAGAAACATTTTATTATTTGAAAGATATCCTTAAAAACAAAAGCCTGAGTACGACCGTTGGAGATGAAGGAGGTTTCGCTCCAAATCTCCGATCAAATGATGAGGCTATTGAATTAATTTTGGAGGCTGTGGAAAAAACACCCTATAAATTAGAAAAAGATCTATTTATTGCCTTAGATATAGCAGCAAGTGAATTATACAATGGTAAATACAATTTAATATCAGAAAAAAAACAATTATCAACATCTAAAATGGTTGATTATCTGAAATCATTAGTAGACCAATACCCAATTGTTTCTATTGAAGATGGGCTTGACGAAAATGATTGGGACGGATGGCATTTACTTAGAAAAGAAATCGGTAATAAATGTCAAATTGTTGGTGATGATTTAACTGTTACAAATGTTTCTCGATTGAAGAAAGCCATTGATAATAAGGCCATGAATGCTATTTTAATTAAACTTAATCAGATTGGTACTATCACTGAAACGATAGATGCAATTAGCTTGGCTAAAAAAAATAACTTTGGTGTTATAATTTCACATCGCTCTGGGGAGACTGAAGATGTCACTATAGCTGATTTTGCTGTTGCTATGAGTATGGGCCAAATAAAAACTGGTTCTGTGTCAAGAACAGATAGAGTGGCAAAATATAATCAACTTCTAAGAATTGAAGAGAATCTTAAAAATGATGCAAAATACCCAGGGTTAGAGGTTTTAGGTAATAATAGGGCTTAAAGCAGATATATAAAAATGAAAAGAAAAACTTCATCATCCAAAATTCAATTACAAAAACAAATAATTCGTGGAATTTTAGTAATCGGTGCATTAGCTCTAGTAATAATTTTTTTATTTGGTAATCATGGACTTTACCAGCTTTATACATTGAAAAAAGAGCGTGAAAAAATTCAACAAAATATAAATATGCTAAGAGAAGAAAAAATGGTTTTAGAAGATGAAAAAATTAAATTACAAACCGATTATAAGCATATTGAAGAATTAGCTAGGGAAAAGTATAGGATGTCAAAAAAAGGAGAACGAGTGTTTAAAGTAATTGAAAAAGAGAGTAAAAATTAATCTCTAGTTTGATTTTTTCCTAGGTGGCGACTGTGATTATATAAATCCTTTTTTTCTTTTTCATTCAAGCCATCATAACCCACATCATTAATTTTATCTAACAAGTTATCAATATGTTTTTTAGCAGCGAAATGTTTGGCTTGCTTTTTCTCTTCTCTTTTATTTTTTATCTCAGCTAATATTGAATTAAATAATAGTAAAAGTCTAGGCAAATATGTATTTGATCGCAAATAAATAAACCCGATTAGCATACCAGATAAATGAGTTAAATGGCTAATATTAGATCCAGAGTCCCCAATTGAAGAAATAAATGCCATAGCACCTAATAATATGACAAAATATTTTACTTTTATTGGAAAAAGGAAATATATCAATACCTTCCTATTGGGGAACATCAATCCATATGCCAAAAGAATACCATAAATTGCCCCACTTGCACCAATTAGTACAGAATAAGAATTACTTAAATTAAGCAATAGCCAAATTATTCCAGAGCCAATCCCTGTAATAAAATAATATTTTAAGAATTCTCGCCTTCCCCATATTGATTCCATTTCGGAGCCAAACATCCATAAAACAAACATATTCATAAAAACATGGAAAAAATCACCATGGATAAACATATATGTTACTGGTTGCCAGATCATTGGCCAAACATCACCTGATGATAAACCAAAAATTTGAGCTAAATCATATCTATCTATCGAAATATATCGAAATATAAACAACAGTGCATTAATCGATATTAATATTTTAATCGCTTCTGTAAAGTACTGGGGTCTAAAACTTATATTGCCATGTTCTGATTGGAACTGATATCTCATTTAACTTTTATTTTTTGTATCAATGTAAATTATATCAAATATAACCATCTAAATCTATTTTTTTATATAATAAAACAGTTAAAAAAATAAATATGTTCCAATTAATATATCATCGTTGGAATTTTTTAATGTTATCAATTTAATAATGACTTCAAAATTTTTAATGATTTAATATTTTTTAATTCTGAAAAATGAATATTTAAGCACGTGTTTAAATAATCGCTAATAATTTTTCTATCATTCTTAACAAGTTTAATATCTTTATGTATAGCCATTTCACCATTTTCAAAATAGTCAAATATTTTTTTGGCATTAGGAGTACCATAAGGATTAGGTAAAGGTATAAAGTCTAATTCAGATTGATGAAAATCTGGTTTGAATCCTAACTGGGTTAGCAATTGATATTGGTAATACCAAAATACCAAGTTTAATTCTGTGGATTCTTTTTCAACGGTTTCTAATGCTTCCAATAAAATAATAAATAAATCGTTATGTATATCATTTTCTGAAATACATTTATCAGTTAATTCAATCATGGCCATGGTATATGCTATTTTTTTTAAATCATATGGAATATGCCCCCAATATTTTGAAAAAGAGATTTTAGAAATAGTTTGAAGATCTCTATTATCTTTATAATAAAAAACTATTTCAATACAATTGCCAGGTTGAAAATATGCAGTTTTAGATGATTTTTTACTATGAGCCCCATGAACAATAAAGCTGGTTTTGCCCATACTTTTCACAAAACAACGGCAAATAATGCTACTTTCTCCATAGGGAAATCTCTTAAGTACAATAGCATCCGATTCAATGATCATTTATTAAAGTATTTATGTAATACTTAGCTTAATAAGCTTTTGCAAAAATAACTTCATGTTTTGCTTCCTTGCCTGAATAAATACACTTTAACTCATTGGGATTTTCATCAATTGGAATAACTCTAATCGTTGCTTTTGTTTCTTTCTTTATTGCAGTCTCTGTTTCAGCCGTTCCATCCCAACCACATTTTATAAATCCGCCTTTACTCGAAATAATATCTTTGAATTCATTGTAAGATGAAACAGTGTGTGTATTTGAATCTCTAAAGTTTTTTGCTTTTTCAAAAAGGCTGGTTTGAATATCATCTAATAAAGATGAAACGGTTTCTACTATAGACTCTTTTTGAACAGTCTGTTTTTCAGAATTATCCCTTCTTGCTACTACAACACAATTGTTTTCAATATCTTTTGGCCCTACTTCCAAACGTAGAGGGGCTCCTTTCATCTCCCACTCATTAAATTTAAATCCAGGGCTATCTTTTCGCCAATCTTCATGGATACGTACCCCTTTCATTTTGAGAGATGGAATAATTTCATTTAGATAATCTTTCACAGACTGTTCGTCTTTTTCATCTCGATAAATAGGAATTATGACTACTTGATAAGGCGCAATTTTGGGAGGAATGATAAGACCTTTGTCATCACCATGAGTCATAATTACACCACCAACCAATCTTGTACTAATCCCCCAGCTCGTCGCATAGACCATCTCTTCAATATTATCCTGATTTTGAAATGTCACACCAAATGCTTTTGCAAAATTTTGTCCTAAATTATGCGAAGTCCCTGCCTGTAAAGCTCTTTTATCACCCATCATTGCCTCTATACAATAAGTAAGATCTGCACCTGCAAATTTTTCGGATTCAGATTTGAGACCCGTATAAACCGGCATTGCAAGATAATCTTCTGCTAAGCGACGATATAATTCTAAAATCAATAATGTTTCTTCTTGAGCTTCCTTTGCACTTGCATGAGCTGTATGCCCCTCTTGCCATAAAAATTCAGTTGTTCTTAAAAAAAGACGAGTGCGCATTTCCCACCTTACTACATTAGCCCACTGGTTAATAAGCAAAGGAAGATCTCTATATGATTGAATCCATTTTTTATACATTGACCAAATAACTGTTTCTGATGTTGGACGTACTATTACTTCTTCTTCTAGTTTTGATTCGGGGTCTACAACTATTCTTTGCTCACCATCTAATTTTAGACGGGTATGGGTAACTATTGCACATTCTTTCGCAAAACCTTCAACATGTTCTGCTTCTTTTTCTAAGAAAGATTTAGGTATAAATAATGGAAAATATGCATTTACGTGACCAGTTTCTTTTATCATCATATCAAATGAGTCTTTAATTAACTCCCAAAGTGCAAAACCATATGGGCGGACCACCATAGTGCCTTTTACAGGACCATAATCTGCTAATTCTGCTTTAGTAACTACATCGGTATACCATGTAGCATAATCTTTCGATTGAGGTGTAACACCTTTAGACATAATGTTTCTCTTATAATTCCTTTTGAGAAATTACCGGCTTCCTAATGCCCTTACAACGCCATTTTTAATTTGAATTTATTGAGGCTGATAGTATTCTTTGATTAGTTTCCAACCTAAACAATTAAACTAGGACAACGGTATGAAGAAAAAATATTTCCTTTTATGTATCAATATAATTCTAATCCTTATTGGTTGTGAATCCAAACACGCAGATATGGTTATTCACAACGGTACAATTTATACTATGAGTGATTATAATCCCATCGCTGAAACTGTTATCGTTAAAGATGGAAAAATTATGAATGTAGGAAATCAAATTAATTATCGTTCATATATTGGTGAAAAAACTAAAATACTAGACTTGAATGGGGCCACCATGATACCTGGATTTATTGAAGGCCATGGACATTTTATGGGCTTAGGATACGCCAAAATGCGTTTAGATCTGTCCGTTGTAGAAAGTTATGATGAATTAGTAGATATGGTAGCAGAAACAGTAGAAAAAGCCCTCCCGGGTGAATGGATTCTAGGACGCGGTTGGCATCAAAGTAAATGGTACCCTACTCCGTCCCCATTAGTGAAAGGATTCCAAACTCATGATAAGTTAAGCGCTGTTTCACCGAATAATCCTGTATGGCTTACCCATGCAAGTGGCCATGCGGGCTTTGCAAATGCAAAAGCAATGGAAATAGGAGGAATTACAGCTGAATCAGAATTTGGATTTGGAGGAGAAATAATTAAAAATTTACGCAATCAGCCCACAGGTATATTCAATGAAAGAGCACAAAACCTTATAAGTAAGCATGTGGAAAGCCCAAGTTATGATGCTGGATCAAAATCAGATTCAGATACTGATCAACAGAATTCTAATTTGGCACTTGAACTAGCAGTCAAAGAATGCTTAGAAAACGGTATTACATCCTTCCATGATGCTGGAGCTGGAAAAGAATCAATCCAAACTTTTCGTGATGGTATCAATTCAAATAAATTAAAGATACGTCTATATGTTATGCTGACTAGTCGAAACCCTGAATTATTAGAAGAGTGGTATAAAAGTGGTCCAGAAATCGGGACTGGGAATGATTACCTAACTATTCGTTCCATTAAGCTAAATGCTGATGGAGCACTTGGGTCAAGGGGGGCATGGTTATTAAATGAATACACAGATCGACCTGGTCATTTTGGGATGGCGACTCAATCAATCGATTACGTTTATGAAGTGTCAAAAAATGGTTTAAAACATGGGTTTCAAGTAAATGCACATGCCATTGGTGATAGAGCAAACAGAGAAATTCTGAATCAATATCAAAAAGTTTTCAATGAAAATCCTGAAAAAGCTAATGACCTACGTTGGAGAATAGAGCATGCTCAGCATATCGACCCTGAAGACATCCCAAGGTTTGGTGAATTGGGCGTTATACCATCAATTCAGGGAATACACATGTCATCCGATCGACCTTGGGCTATTAATAGGCTTGGGAGAAAAAGAATTGTCGAAAGTGCTTATGTTTGGCGTGACTTAATTGACCATGGAGCAGTAATCGTTAATGGAACTGATGTCCCAGTAGAACCGATTGATCCAATAGCATCATTCTATGCAAGTGTGACTCGAAAAACACTAAAAGGAGTTCCAAAGAATGGATATGAACCCAAACAAAAAATGACAAGATTAGAGGCACTTAAAAGTTATACAATTAATGCTGCTTTTGCTGCTTTTGAAGAAAAGATAAAAGGTTCAATAGAAATTGGTAAATATGCAGATTTTACTGTGTTATCAAAAAATATAATTACAGTCCCTGATAATCAATTATTAAATACAAAAGTCTTGTACACTATTATAAATGGAAAAATTGAATATAAAAATTGATTAGCGCAAATTCAGATAAACTTGTACGATCTTTGCACCAAAAAAAGTATCGCATAAAAAATAATAAATTCATTCTTGAAGGGATTAGAACGATTGATTGTGCCATTAATAATGCTACAAGTTTTTCATTTATTATATATACAAAAAGATTTTCAAATCAAAATCCTGAATTAATTTCAAAAATAAACTGCAAAACCACTGAAATAGTTTCTGAAAAGGAAATGGAAAAATTATCTCCTTCAAAGTCTCCATCGGGTATATTAGCAATTGCTAATATAATTGATTATGGTCAATTCAATAATCATAACAATGTTATTTATTTAGACGAAATTTCTGACCCGGGTAATATGGGTACAATAATAAGGACAGCGGTATGGTTTGGAGTTTATCAAATCGCTTTATCCCCTGGATGCATTGACCCGTATAACCCTAAAGTCGTTCGCAGTGCGATGGGAAGTCATTTTTCTCTTAGTTGGATTGGGGGGAAAAAAATATCATCCTTAAAGAATTATGTATTAATTGGCGCGGATCAAAATAGTAAAAACAAAAAGTTAGATAAATTGATTGATAAATGGGCTCTTGTAATGGGAAGTGAATCCCACGGGATTTCAAAAACAACTCGTTCATATCTTGATCAAACCATTGGAATTACGAAAATAGGAACTGGAGAATCATTAAATATTGGCGTTGCAATGGGTATTTTACTTCATAAAATGACAAAATAATGCTTTGTTTCACCATTGCTCTATAAAGTGGTAATTTTCCCCTATGATGAAAAAAATGGATTTAGAGCCTCATGAACCGGACCCTCTCAGTTCCGTTCGCATTTTGGATCGTTTTATTATCGGTTTTTTCTGCACTAATTATTGCCTCGATTTTTAGCGCATTGGATCCGTCTATCCTTGACGGATCTACACCAGAACTTTCAACATATATCTCAATGTTTGTTGGTCAGGCTTTCTTGATTGTACCCGTCTTGATTTTATTGAATCGTAAACAACTTTCAATTATTGAATCTCTCCGCCTAAATGCTATTTCAAAGCAAGTTATAGTAGCTACAATACTGCTTTCAATCGGTGCCATGATAATTGCTGATGAAATAAACATATTAGTTGATATGATCATACCTGCACCAGATTCTTTTCTCCAATTAGAAGCTCTGCTTACACCCGACAATCCTATATCTATGTTTTTACTTATAATCACCATTGTACTACTAGCCCCGATTGGAGAAGAACTGTTATTTAGAGGATTCTTACAAAAATACTTAGAGGTTGCTTGGGGAGATATAACTAAAGCTATACTTTTATCTAGTTTATTTTTTGCAGCAATACATTTTAATCCATATTGGTTGATTCAAATATACTTATTAGGTGTTTTATTAGGATATATTGCTTGGCAAACTCAATCGGTTGTTTCATCAATAATTTTTCATGTAATAATTAATGCTTCTTCACTTATATTTACATTTTTAGGCGAACCAGCTGAATCAGCATTAATATGGCGGGGGCATATAAACCCTATTATTTTGTTATTAGGCACCTATTTGTTTTGGATTGGTTTAAAACAAATGAAAATTGTTAGGGTATTGTAGAATGAAAAAAGAATTATTTAGCAATGAGATAACTATTCTCAGAGATACTTTTAGACGGTTGCTCAGACGCCGAGCTAAAACAAATATTATCAAACTAATTGATAAAACTCACCCAGCAGATTTGGCATTACTTTTCCGTTATTTTAATGAAAATGAGCAGGGCGAAATTTTTAATGACTTAAAGCCGTCAGAAGATACAGCTGAATTTTTGAATGAACTTGATGAGTCAATATCTATTCGTCTAATAGAAAACGAGTCTCCTGAAAGAATTGCACAAATTCTTGAATACGCTAGTTCAAATGAACAAGCATATTTAATGGGTTTAATTGATAATACATATGCCTCCTCAGTAATTGATCTTCTTAAGGCTGAAAAACAAGAAGAATTAGAAGAAATGATGGCCTACCCTGAAGATAGTGCTGGAATACTAATGTATACAGATGTGTTTACTCTTCATGAAGAAACAAAAGCCAAAGATGCAATTTATGCTCTTCAAGATCAGGAAGATGCGGAGATGGTATTTTATCTTTATACTTTAGATAATGATGGTCGATTAACTGGGGTTATTTCTTTGCGTGATCTAGTGACTACTTCTGGAGATACAATGCTTAAAGATATCATGTCTAAGCAAATTCATGTTGTTCGCCCTGAGACAGATCAAGAAGAAGTTGCTCGGATTGTTTCACAATATAATTTTTTAGCAGTACCAGTTGTTGATTCTGATGACCGTCTATTAGGCATTGTAACTGTTGAAGATGTAGTAGATGTAATCCGAGAAGAAGCAACTGAAGACTTCTTACAAATGGTGGGCGCAGGAAAAGATCGAGAAATTCTTCTTAAATCATCATGGGAAAACGCTCGTATGCGAGTGCCATGGTTATTTGCAAGTTGGGTTGGTGGTATTTTAGCCGCATTTATTATTGGTGTTTTTGATAATGTATTACAAAGTACTATTGCACTAGCCGCATTTATTCCGGTAATTATGGGTATGGGAGGAAATATTGGCACGCAATCTTCAACTATGATTGTAAGGGGATTAGCGACTGGAAGAGTAAGTATAGAAAACTCGGTTAAAATTTTATTTAAAGAAATTCGTGTAGGGTTACTATTGGGAATCTTATATGGGCTATTATTGGGTCTTTTTGCAATTTTTCGATTTATTGATGCCTCTCCAATGATTGGTGTTGTAGTTGGGTTAAGTATTTTTATTTCTATGATAATCGCAGCAACTATTGGCTCTTTAGTCCCATTAATTCTAAACCGATTTGAAATTGATCCAGCAATTGCAACAGGTCCTTTTGTTACCACTGCAATCGATATTTTGGGCGTAGCTTTTTATTTCATTGTTGCAGGTGCATTTCTTTAAACAGGTTAGGGATAATATATTTTGAAAATAAAATCATTTTTCATTTCTCATGGTAAACAAATTGCAATATTAATAACGATTACAATCATGGTGCTTATTGCATTAAAATATGAAATTGATACCAATGTTGTTGTTTTTGGTACTGTTATCTTAGGAGTATTTACTCAAGCATTTGCTGGTGTAGCTGCATTAATTGCTACATTACCACTTATTGGTCCACTAATTGTTAAAATATTTACTATCCCAATTTTTTGGGTTCTTAATTCTATGGGATATTTTGTAGGGGCAGTTGCTGTAAAAAAAGGTTATGGAAGTGAATTTACAAAGTCACGTGTTCTCACGTTCGCTTTATTAGTTGGTATTATATTAGGTTATATCATAGGTCACCTTGTACCACTGCGTTGATATATATTATTTAATATTATGAATATTCTTATCCTGCACGGTCCAAACCTTAATCTTATTGGTAATATTTCTGCCGATTTAGGCAAACGAATGACTCTTGATAAAATTAACACAGGAATAAGGCGTCATGTTAGGAATACAGAAACTGAGTTAAAAATATGTCAAACTCACAAAGTGTATCAGGCAATTAACTTTATTCAACGAAATAGAAATTGGGCCGATAGTCTTTTATTTGCACCTATGTCCTGGGCTCAATATGAATATTCAATTGGTGAATCAATTAGTATCTCTGGTATTAAAACCGTACAGCTATTATTTAATGATGGTTATCAACAAATAAATGAAAAAGATTCAATATTTAGTAAAATAGCAACTAAGACAATAATAGGTAAGCCGGATAGCGTATACATAGATGGCATCAAATTTCTACAAAATCTCACCTGATTCATTGTTTAAATATTCAATTTTATTAGTTATTGTATTCTTAGGCTGTACTAAGCCTGTTCATAGTCCCCCAGATATTGAAGTCAATGAATCTGTTATCAAACCTAGTATAACATTTTCATCTGATAGTTTATATGCTACTGTGACTACCAATTTTTCATTAACAGATTTTGATTTACTATCTTCAAGAGCACATCAACCTATAACATTAGAATATTTAACTCGATTAGCTTACCCTGGTTTACATGACTCCACCATAATTAATTATACGGGTATTCTAAAAAATACAATTCCTTTTAATCAAAGAAGCAGGAATCTTCAAAATATTAAAAGTCAAAAAGGAGCTATAATTGCATATTATTCATTAGACACAATGTGGGTGTTTCCAAATATTCGTAATAAAATCAATTCATTTAATAGCAAATTTCCTATTATGCCATTATTTGATAGAGGTGGGAAAATTCCTGATTTCAATAAATTAATTCCTACTCTGAAATTGTTACTTCCTGTCGAAAAATTAAATGTGCCAACTCGTGCATCACGATTGCCAAACGCTCCACGTGATTATAGATCGGGAATACATAGGGGCATTGATTTTTTTTCAAATTGGGGAACTGAGGTAAAATCAGTAGCAGATGGCATTGTGATTAGGTCAGATCTATTTTACAAGGAAATTCCTGCAGGTTTTCGCGTGGATATCCTTAAACAGGCTGCCAGATTAAAGCGTACACCGTCTGATATTTTCAACGAGTTGCTACTTGGTCAAGCGATTATTATTGACCATGGTTTCAACCTTTTCCCTGGATATAGATCAATAACCATTTATGCACATTTATCTTATATAGAAAAAAAAATATCTCCGGGGTCTAAAGTAGAAGCTGGGCAAATATTAGGTCGATCTGGAAATACAGGAACCCGACCAAGTACACTAGGTACTAAAGAAGAATCCCATTTGCACTGGGAATTGATTTTACAAGACGCTAAAGGAGAATACTATTTTGGTCAAGATATGGATTATGAATCACTATTACCAGCCTTAAACCAAATTTTTAACAATTAGGAGCGTGCTCGAGATAAGTTAGTTTTTATTGTCTTATCATTAGGTAATACTTGTCGTGCCAATTCATAACATTGAATCGCATTGGGTCGATCGCCAGATAAATAATAAACTGTACCAAAATAGTCTAATATTAATCCCCATCTTCTTCGCACAGATTCCTCTTTATCTCCTAATTTATCCAATTCCTGAACAATAAATTTTTGAATTTCTAAGTTATTATACTGACTATAATGCAACCCTGCTAAGGCCAAAGCTTTTAAATCAATATCTTCACTCTGAGCATAAATAATCAACTTGTTAACTATCTCAGGATCCAAGAGCTCCATACCTGGAGTTAAATATCGTTTAATAAAATAACTTAGATTTGAGAACTGTCCCATTGAGTGAACCAAATTGGGCTGCAGAAGTAACTTAGCAGCATCATCTCCTAATGTTGATTCTGTTATTTTTAAACGATTTGCAATTATAGGATTTTGTGGTTTTATGGGACCATACCAATCGTCTACAATAGTTTGAAGTTTACTTTCCGAAATATCACTATGGCATTGTATGCAAGATGATTCAAAACCCTGAGAAGAATCATAAACAGGACGAGGAATTGAGATTGTATGATCCGATCGAGTATATTTTATTTCAGTTCCTATCGCACGTTGCTGTCTAAAGGGCATATGGCATGAAATACAGCGACTTCCTTCAGATTCTGCATCATGAAAGGTATGTGATGAAATATCGTTAATTTTGGCCATATGGCATGATGTACACTGCCTATCATCAAATCGATCTATTAATGCGATTCTATTGATATCCTGATAATTTTGACTATGAGGATTATGGCAACTAATACATGTCATAGATCCACTCAAAAAACAATCGCTAAATAAATGGTTCTGTTGATATCCAAAGGATTTAATTCTTCCATCTATACTATACGGATTCTCATTGCCTAATAATGCCATTCTCAATGAATAAAATTCCGATAAATTTTCGCCGGGTAAGTATCCAGGTTTTAAAGGCGTTTTAACGGCATGACACTGAAAACATAAATCTAGACTTTCTTTTGGCTGTAGACCAAATAAACTGGCAAGACCTATTGATTGTTTTTCATTGACAATATTTTTTACAATATTTGACATTATCGTCACATGATTCTTTGCTGGACCATGACAAGATTCACAGTTTACAGAAAGTGATACAAATTTTGTATCATACCCACTATCAAGTTTTTCTGCAATAATCTGGCTTCCATGGCACTGCTGACAATTTGAGATATCATCAACTTCTCCCAATACACGATGCGGAGGCCAATTATATAAATCAATCATTCCAATAGATTTATTAATCTTTGCCCATTTTTCATCCGATTTTAGTTGAACAAACCAAGAAGACTCATCCTTACTGAAATCAAATGGAAGAAAGCGATAAGTCCCATCTGGGTATTTCCCAAAAAAAGTTTGTGTTCCACCTCCATAAAGAAATCCTTTCCCTATAACAGCTTCAACACGTATTACTTCTTCATGTTCTGATTCTTTATATCTAATCCTAAACTGATATATACCATTCTTTAGTTCAGGATAAATAATTGCATCTGCTAATTGAATAGGTTCACTTGTAAAGGGAGCTATGACTCGATCTGAATTTGGAATACCACCAGCTTGTCCATGTGTAGATCCTTTCCATTCGTTATATATATCTAAGTGACACGTTTGGCAGTCATTAGATCCAATAAAATCAGAATAAGCAACGGTACTCTCTTTAACGTCAAAATTTGATAGTGAAAAATCTCCAGCTGATTGTTTTTTAGAAGAACAACCTTGTATAAATAAGAAAATTGCAAGAATAGCATAAAAGGAAGAGCGGTATATCATACCAATAAATTAATCAGGATTGGGTAAAAAAAAAGCCCCGTTCATTAAATAAACGGGGCTTTAATTAAGTATAATATTAGTCTACTTAGAAACCAACATTAAGCGTAAAGATTGTATTACCATCAAAATACTTTGCAGGAATATATGCAATATCTATTGACGCATCAATTCCAAGCATCTTTTGAAGATAAATAGAGCCACCAAATGAAGCGCCTGCAAAGATATTTTCAATCTTAGCATCACTTTCATCTACTGTAGTGGTCAATGGATCATCTTCAAACTCAACTGTCTCCATATCTTGTAGAATTCCAACGCGAACTGCTGCCAAGCCTGGTAGAGTATAGGATCCCATTAGTTTCAACTTATCCTGTTCAAAGTTATTACTTTCGTAAGAACCAGAAACTTGGATTGCAGTCCCAACTGAGTAGCTGGCACCTAGCTCAAAAAGCATAGGAAGGTCAGCTTCAGCTGGTTGAACATTATAAAGCTGTGTTAGACGATCACTACCTACAGCAATAGCCTTAACTAATAGACCAGAACCTTCATAGCGCGTTGGGCGCCCAAAGTTTCTTACAGCTACACCCACATCAAGTCCTTCTACATCTAAGAAATCAGTGTATTGTACACCGGCATCTACAGATATCGCAGTACCACCAACTCGTTTGAACTTTTCTGAACTAGCATTAACTGAAAGTCCCATAGATGTCTTAGTAGACATCATACGAGAATAAGTTAATCCAGCAGTAAAGTTAGATGGGGAGAATTTCTCTCCAGTTCCATCTGGTGCCCAAACAGTTGTTACAGGAATTTCACCAATATCAATAGAACGGATCGTAACAGCAAATGCATTGGCTCCGAGCTTCAAACCTGCTCCTGCATGCACTACGGACATGTCCGCAATGTAGGAACGATTAGAAAATGTTGTTTCAAGACTCGCACCAGCACGTGCAACACCAGCAGGGTTCCAGTAAGCTGCTCCAACACCAGTGGCATAAGCTACTGCTCCACCACCTGTTAGATACTTTGCTCCCTGTGGAATCAATAACTGACTCGCACCAGCTGTACCATTACGCATTCCTGATCCAGCAACTCCACCACCGTATAGCTCAGAACCCTGAGCTGCAAGTAACCCGATTGACAAGGCCAATACGGAGGTTATTGCAATTATTTTTTTGATTTTAATCATTTTTATTACTCCTTATGACCTAAAAGCGTTTCGCAAATTCATCTTCAGTGACCATTGCAAACTTCAACACTTTTGTGCCGTTCGTGCCCATATCAATATGAATGATATACACACCACTAGCTAGTGGGAAGTTATTAGAATTTCTCATATCCCACTTTTGGTACTGAGTGTTTGTTGTTTTCTTAAAGTTCGCAACCATGGTACCAGCCATGTTGAATACTCTAAAATTCACTACACCAGAAGTTGGTAAGTGATTAAATGTCACATACTTTGGAAGAGGTAAAACAGAATCAGTTCCTTCCAAATCATGGTAACCCATATATGGATTTGGGAATATATTCACTTTCTTTACATCGTCTGCAACATTTGTTGAGCCTACTTGAGGCGCAGCTACTGTGAATTTGTCAGCAGGCTGGTTTGTTTTATTAGTAATAATCTTAACAATAGATCCTGATTCCAACCCTAAGTTATTATTTCCAGCTACTGCATCGATGGTACCATCAGATACATCATCTAGATTCCAAGCAAACCATACATTACGACCCATTAATTCAGGGCCGACACCAGAATCGTAGTAATCATAAGGTCCGCCTGCAGCGCCTGCGAGGTAATCTCCATTGGATTCTTGTGGTCCGCCACCAGCGGCTATTGAATTAGCTAGCCAAGCGTTGTATCCACCTTCACCTGGTGATGTATCAGCAGGTAGGTGTGGATAAGTCCAATCTGTATATGGATCATTTGCTCCACCAGATCCTGGATGGTCATTTGGATGTAATCCCCAAACTTCGTTTTCATCATAGTCATAGAACCATGGGCACATACGATAGCCATTAGTCACATCCCAAAGCTCAAATCCAACTCTTACTAAAGAACCGGATGTATAAGCTGCGTAAGCATAGTTGTCATCTTCCCAAGTCCAACGATATTCAAAATCGTTCGGAATTAGGTATTTCCAGCCACTACCACGAATGATACGACTGATCATAACATCATAACCATTAGCGGATGCTCCACCACCATGGAAGAACCAACCTGAACCATCAGATTGATTTACACGGCCAGTGTAAGCTACTGGGAAACCTCCCCAGTCCTGTGCACCTTGACATGGAGCAGCTTCTGTACAACTTCCATCTCCATTAGCAGTTACTATAAAGTTTTTAAACGCATTTGGTGGTCCTGTGACTGCCCAAGTAAGACCATCTGCAGCTGGATATCCAGGGTCAGTAAATAGAGACCCTTGCTTATATCTAGACAGCACTTTAGCGCCACTTGTCTTATCAGTAACATCCCATAGTATGCTTCCTTTTGTAGCAGATCCTGTAACAGTATCTTCTGCAAAAGTAATTTCATAATCGTGCCCTGTAACAACACCTGGGTCAATTACGGTGATTCTACCTAGTCCGTCACTAGTACCTGCACTATGCGTCATATCTATATGGTCACCTGAATCAACTGTGTATGATTTTCCTGGGTCTGCCATTTTTGGCGTTACCGTCACAACTGTCATAGAAGATTCTAGTGATTTAAATGGTGAGTTAGCATTGTCTTTTAAGTAAGAATATGCACTTATGCCATAATAATATGGACGATCGTTCGTAATCGGACGATTTCTAAGAGCATCAGTCTTTACAACCACAACACGACTAATTCCATTATCACTACCCACGTGAGCAGGTTTTTCAAGAATTAAGCCAGTTGCTGGGTCTACTGCTTTTTCAGTAATGACTAACACACCATTGGCGACATCAAATTGATTAATAAGAACACCATCAGAACCCGCTGCCAAAGCATTAGGTAACTGATATACTTTGTATCCTTCAAATTTGAAGCCTTTATTAACTGGTGTTTCTGTTTGCTCAAAAGCAGCAGTTTCTGCCCAGTTCAGGGTAATGTATCCATCCCCTTCAAATGCAGACACAACAGGCGCCTTTGGAGGCGTCGGTAATGAAAAATTATTATCATAAGCAAACTGTGCAAAAATATCATTGTATTTTAATACAGTAATGGATGAAAGGTTATCACCTCCCATACCACCAATTAGTCCTAGAACTACATCCTGAGTGTCACCGATAACCATTTCAAATGGTCCAGTATTCATCACAAGACGACGATCACCAGGAGGTAAAATAATACCATCGATCCAACCTGTACCAGTTGGCGGGTCACCCGCTAGTACAAATTTTTCGGGTAATCCTGTTATAGGATCAACAAATGGTTGTTGAGTAGGATGTTCAGGTCTTGGCAGAAAACCTTCCATTAGGTTAAACCACTGCAAAGTTCCAACATACACTTTCGTGCTTGGGTCACTTACAGATGAACCAGCAGCAAAATATACAAAACTGGTCATACCTAATGTGGTTTCTTTAGTTCCGTCTCCATCCGTATCAATTTTAGGACCTTCAAGGAAGTCATATCCTGCAGCAGGAACTGGACTACCATATGAACTAAAGAACTGGTCATCAAATGTATTACCATTATATACATATCCTAAGCTCAAAGTAGTATCAGAACCCACATAGTCATCGGTATAAGTACCAAGGTCAGGGTCTGACCACTGAGTAAAATAAATTGTATCTAACTTCGCATCAGCAGGTCCACCAGGAAGACCAACATAGTTGATCCGTGCCCTTTTGAACATCATGCTAGAAAGCGGGTTAGAAAATGGGAAGTCATATCCCCATAATGTAATTTGAATTTCAAATCCAATTGGAGGTGAACCCCAACCACCTTCAGAAACACTAACAGTTGCTCCGCCAGTATGTTCATCTGGTAAGTCATTGGCTACTGTCCAAATTGTTTGGTCAGCGCCAGGAATTCCTGGGATATCTCCATCCCATTTACCTGTCTCACCATTCCAAGTTCCAGGAGTATATGCTCCATCTCCATTTGCATCATCGTACGGTGCACCTTCATCTGCTGGCCACTCGTTCCAATCATGTTCATACTGAGATTTACCTGCAGCAATTTGCGCGTCGGTAAGTGTGGTTGGATCTGCCTCTTTTAAGATGGCAATATCACCGCGAAGATCCGCAGTGTTCCAATTCCTTCTTACACGCCAGATTTGCTGGTCACGGTAGTTTTCTGAATAAGCAGTATTCAGAACTTTACCGCTAGCATCTCGAAGTACTTTACCAGCCTTAAGACCAGTATTGTACATAGATCCATTTACACGAATCCTTGGAGTTCCTCCACCAGAACCATCTGTAAGAATCTCACCAGAGGCATCTACGCCATATTTATCTGAGACCTTAGCTCCCCAGAGAATACCTTCTGCAAAAATGACACTTCCCATCCCTTTAGGATAGTTTCCGGCTGAACCGTGTGAGGTACCATTCCATGCAAAAAATCCCTGGTTTTCCATGTGGATTTTCCAACTGTTAATATTGAAAAATGTATCTGCTGGGCCATTATCTCCATACTTAGCAAGTCTAGCAGCTGTCTTACCAGCATTCTTATCTCCCTTTGGTGGCTCTGCTGAAACAGTAGAAACCAAGAGAAAGGTGCTTGCAAGCGCCCATGTTATCGATTTTTTGAAGTTCATAAATTTCTCCACTTCGTTAATTCTTGTGATCAGCACCCTTAGAAGGATACTGAAACACCCATTCTTACTTCACGAGGAACACCAAACATATCAAAACCATGGTCATTCAACCAGTGGTTGCGATTGGCCAAGTTGATCTTTTTATACATTTCGACATATTCAGCACCACGACCTTGAACAATCAATGAGCTCAACGCTGGATCATTTAAGAACCCATCATCAAATGCATCACCAGTACGGTTATACACATTAATGATATGCTGCGTATTGAACAAGTTAGTAACTGTTGCATAAACTTTAACATTAGCAACTCCAGATATAGCCAAAGTCTTATCTACACTTAAATCAAAGTTTAAATAAGCTGGGGTATTAGAGGAGTTGATTGGTTCAACCGGTGCTCTATTTCGAGGGTCATTATCAGAAAGCAATGCGCCTTCACCAGCATCACGCTGTCCCATAGAACCATCTGACATGGTAAATGGGTGACCACTGTTATAAGAAGCAATAAGGTTTGCACCAAGATTATCTAAAACTACATTACCGGTTCTGCCTGTTCTGAAATCAAGAACAGCACTTGCTTGATGACGTTGGTCATATCGCGTTGCAGAAATCGAAGTTGGCTTACCCCAACCTGATGTTCCTAGACCTGGGTAAGAGTTTGTTCCTCTTACATCCTGGAATACATAGTTAGCAAACAACTGGAAGTTGCTTACACGTGCTGTTTTAAAATCAAGCTCGATACCTGTAATATTTGAAAAGTCTGAATTCACCCAAATACCATGGTTTCTCATACCAAAGTAATTCATACCAGGTGAACTATCAGGACGATAGGTGTCTTCACCAATCTGATCCTGAGGATTACGTGTAAAAACAGTAAGGTCAACAGAAGCAAAGTCTCCGATCAATGTACCATAACCAATTTCAAACTTTGTTTCTCTCGTTGGCGCTAAGCCCCAAGCAGATGCACCAGAACCACGGCTACGGAATAAATAGCCCATTGGAGCCATTTGTACATATTTACCATAGTTCAAATGGAATGTTGATTTATCTGAAATTGGGAAACCAAGTCCAATGCGAGGCATTAAGTAGCTTAGCGTAGGCTGATCCACTAACCCATAGTTTGGATCATCAGCCGCTACAATTGTACCATTCTTATCTATTGGTGGGTTGTCATAATCTTTAAGATCTTTATTTGCTTGGTTGATTGCTTCATAGCGAAGACCAACATTCACAATTAAATCACCAGCTTCAAATTTATCATTAGCATAAAACGACAGATTGGTAGGGTGACGTGGTTTGTCATATTCATTCTTCATCGCTGAAGAAGCATCCCAGTCTCTTCCCAAAGGATCGTAACCCCTCCAATTTGAAAGTCGGGCTTGTACAATTTCTGTTAATATACGATCAGTTTGACCATTCACAGCATCGATTAGAGTGGAGTCTTGGTTGATCTTAGAGTTCAGCGAATTAATTCCGCTATAACTATAACGTTTGTAGGTATACTTAGTATATGCTAGACCAGTCTTAACCTCATGCTCACCAAGCTGTGTTACAAATTCTGCATCAAAGCCAATATAAGCATCTTCGCCTTTACTGTAACCACCGCGACGTGCGCCATCACGTTGAAAACGGAAACCGTTTATATTGTAGTTAGAAGGCTCAACGTACTTGTAAGTACCTGAGAATGGATCTCCACCAGGAGTACCAAAGTTCTTTGCCCAAGAAGAATCGGGTTGCAACTTTGCAACTTCGTCTCTATCTCCCCACTTGAGCCAATCCTTCAGTTCACTCTTGTGACCTTCAGTAAACATGCCTTCATCTTTAAAGCTTTTATCATAGGACTCGTATAAACGATTCATTGCCCTAACATTAGCACGGATATATGTAGTAGGGTTTAAAAAGTAAGTCCCTTTTACATTCATTAACCAATTACGGCCCCAACTTTCATGACGTCTACTATTGAACATACTTTGAACTGGAAGACCAGCGCCAGAATAAGTGTACTGGTTGAGCGCCAAGGCAGCACGAATAACTAATGGGTTCAAATCTAATTGAAGTGTTCCATTAAAATTCAAATCATCCTGTACATTATCAAATGCATACATACCGCCACTGGTATTTGCACCACCTGTACCACGAATGTCATCAGTTGGGTCAGCTGTAGGATCATAAATACCATCGTGGTTCGCACCGTCGCGAAATGCCATATTACCTGTAGTGTGATCTAATACAACATAGTCACCAGATGGTGTTAATCCACCAATTTTATCTGGGATTGGATTTCCGCCCGCAATAGTGAAAGGGGTAAACCAACGGCTTGTAGTTTTATAATTATCAGTATGGGTTGTTCTAAGAGCACCAAAAAAGCGAACTTTATCGCCAATTGGGCCTTGCAGTGTAAGTGTAAGATCATTATCGCCAGTAGCTGCCCATGGATCACCACCTTGCATTCCTTCCATCAACACAGAACCTGATATTTTGCTACCACCTGTTTTAAGTGATTGTTGAACCATGCCCGCGTTGGCATTACCAATGCTAGCATCAAAACCACCCGTTTGAACAGCAATAGCTTCCAAAGCTTCAGGGATAGCATTTGATACAACCTTACCACTAGCACCTGTCATTGATGCACCTTCAAGTGTATATCCAATCTCTGAGCCGCGACTACCACGAAGGTGAAGACCATCGTGCATCTTGACTACACCTGCTTGACTTGCAATCATTGAGGTTACATTACGAACAGCATAGTTCTCAATCGCTTCAGAGTCCATATTTCTTGCAACGTTTGTTGCCGTTACCTCAATCAAAGGTTTCTCAGCAGTTACTTCCACTGTTTCACCTTCAACTGCTGCAACTTCTAGCTCGAAGTTTTGTAAGGTTGTAAGTCCAATCGCCACACGAATATTTGAAACTATCTGGGATTTATATCCAATATAGTTTACACGTAACGTGTATAGACCTGGTTGAACGTCAAAAATGTAATATTGTCCATCTGCATCTGTTGCTGCACCACTTGTCGTTCCTTCAAGAATGACATTTGCACCTGCTAAGGCTTGGCCATCAGATGTAACGGTACCACTAATTTTACCTGTCAAGTTCTGCGCAAACAGACCTGAGATTAAAAGACCGGACAATAATAAGGTTGTGAGTTTTTTCATTATACTACTCCACTTAACTGTTACTTTAATATTAAAAAAATCTTTCTGGTATTGGGGGTATTATACGTACAAGTACGTCAAGACGTACGAATACCCCTCTTACCTCATTCTGGAACATAATAGTTTTTTTTTAAGGGTTACAAAGCTTTTTTTAAAAAAAAAATTACAGTGTATTGTACTACATTTATAATGGCCATTATCGTCAATAGATTGATGATTTTAAATTTTACAAACAGCATTTATTTTAAACAATGCGTGATTATTTTTATTAATAAAATGTGATTAAAGTCACAAAATCTAAGATTATAGTTTTTAGAGTAAAACAATTATTGAAACTTTGGATAGGGCTCTCAATTAAAATGTAATTAACATCCATGAAGCCATTAATAACATGATACTATTTTCAACTATTGTTGCTGTTGTCATCGGTAAATTTAATGCCGTGCCCAAGCAAGCACATTGGATCGATTTTTTGTTTATTAATGAGCGCACTACTCCAAAGGTTGTCGCGCCAAGAATAACTAATGTAATTAATAAGGATAGATATAGTTCTGTTCTCATAAGAAAGGCCAATCCTAATAAACTTTCAATAAAGGGGTAAAGCCAACCGTATACTGGTATTATTTGAGCAATAGGATCATATATTTTAAATGTTTTGGGGAAATTTCTATAGTCTAGAAATTTAAAAAAACTGAAGACAATATAGAAAAGTCCCATAAAATCAAACATAACATCTGTCAGGTTTATATTTGATCTATTGATTAACAAAGTAGATACTGTTATATAGAAGAAAATCAGATATAATGGGAAAAGTTTTGTTGAATTACCCTCTGATCTTTTTTCTGCATCATTATCATTTTCAGAATTCCCCTCTATTAGCGTTGCTTCATAGCCTGCATTATGAATTGCCTTGGCAAGAGCCTTAGGTGTAGCATTGCCGTCAATAACTGCTCTATTTTGATTTAGATTTACAACTACTTTTGAAACTCCTTCTACCTGATAAAGTGCTCTTTCAATCGTGGAAACACATGCGTCACAATGCATTCCTTTTATATGTAATTCTGCCAATTAAATACCCTTAATAAATTATATAAGTAAGAATGGATCTCCTGAAGAAACGATCCCCGCCTTAATCACGCGAGCATACCACCCTCTTCGTTTCATCAATGTTTTGATGAAAGTTGAAACTTTCTCTTCACCTACATAAGGTAAAACATTCAAATTTGAGCAGGGGTTGCAAATAATTGAAATCTCCAGCTCAGCTTGACCAACTGTATAGTGTTGCCCAGGTTTAATCGTTCTGTAATCAATATTGGTCAGAGTCAGGTTTTCCCCTAAATCCCCAGGCTTTACAGGCCAGCCCTCATTATTTAACTCTTCTAGTATATCCTTTGAAATAAGCATAATAGCCATCTCAGGATCATTGTTTTTTTTATTGAATCTAAACCGATTATAATCACCTTCAATGCCTGAGGATAAAATCTGTCCTGAATCTATAGGAATCTTGGGCAGTCCAACCTCGCCCGGTGTATTCGGTTTTACATTAATTTGAAAAACTGAGGATGCCATTTGTGTTTACTCCTTAAGCCTAAAAGAATTTAATTGTAATTATAGGTTTTACACTAAATTATCCATGCTTCAATAGTCCCATAGTTTTAACTTTCGAAAATATAATTCATTATAAGAGGAGTAATTTCATGAAACGGTTATCTATATTTTTATTTATTGGCGCAATATATTGTCAACAAACAGTTGAACTCCCAATGAAGTTACCGGGCATTCGATATAGTCCGGCTATTTCCAAACCTGAAGAGGTTTTAGGTCATAGAGTGGGAACTCGCCATACACGGACTGACCAAGTTGTTGATTACTTCGAAGCTATCGCAGATCAAAGCGAACGAGTTATATTAGATGATCACGCACTAACCCACGAGGGTCGACGATTAATTCATGCCATTGTTACTCACCCTGATAATCATAAAAAACTGGAATCTATCCGACAGGCAAACCTTAGTTTATCTGATACTCCTAAAAAAATTAAAGATTCTGATATGAATAAAATGCCCATGGTCGCCTATCTAGGGTTCTCAATTCATGGCGATGAAGCAAGTGGAACTGAAGCTTCATTGCTTTTATTATATCATTTAGCCGCCGGTACGGGTAAAGAAATTGATAATATATTAAAAAATACCGTTTTGATTGTTGATCCTATGTTTAATCCTGATGGTCGGGATCGATTTGTTAATTGGGTAAATGGTAATCGGGGTGCAGTTCCATCTTCAGATACCCAAGATAGAGAACATAATCAACCGTGGCCAAGAGGCAGAACCAACCATTATCTTTTTGACATGAACCGTGATTGGATGCCTGTTACCCAACCTGAATCTAATGGCAGAATAAAATTATTTCACCACTGGCGACCTCAATTCCTTCTTGATGCTCACGAGATGGGCGCTAATTCTACATTCTTCTTTCAGCCTGGAATCCCAAGTAGAAATAACCCAAATACCCCTCAAGGAACTATTGATTTAGCCAATAAACTTGCGCCCTTCCATGCCAAACGTTTAGACGATATTCAATCCATGTATTATTCTCAACAATCCTATGATGATTTTTATTATGGGAAGGGTTCATCTTTTGGTGATATACATGGGTCTGTCGGTATTTTATTTGAACAAGCCTCATCAAGAGCACTTGAAACTGATACCAACCAAGGACGACTCACTTATGCATTTACTGTTAGAAATCACTTCATGTCTACCTTAGGAACCTTGGATGGATTGGTTAGCCTTAGGAAGGACTTTTTACGTTATCATCGTGATTTTTACGCAACATCTACCAATGCTGCAAAGAAAAATACCGTCAAAGGATACCTTGTTGATCTCAAAGAGAATAGAACTCGCGCACAAATGCTGGTCCAGAACCTACAAAAACACAGAATTTTAGCGTATGAGCTAAAAAAGTCAATTAATGTTAACAAAATGAAATATCTTCCTGGTGAAGCTATCGTAATCCCAACAAATCAACCCCAAACTCGTTTTTTAAAAGGAGTTATGGAAAAAGTTACCACGTTCGAAGACTCACTCTTTTATGACGTGTCAGCCTGGACCCTTCCTCTAGCATATGGCGTTAAAACATTTGAGCTTAAACAAAACCCTGTTGCATACATGGGCGCACAACTAGAACCTGTCTCACTAGACGGAGGAGATGTTATTGGTGGAAGGGCAAAGTCCGCTTATCTAATGAAGTGGAACCGTTATTATGCACCTAAAAGCTTATATACTATTATGAATGCCGGTATTAGACCACGATTGACAACCGAGCCCTTTTCAGCAATAATTGGCGGAAAAGAAGTAAAGTTTGACAGAGGAACAATCGTTATACCCGTACATCAAAGAGATGCTGATGCGAATATCACCGAAACAGAAATATATAGAATGATGACAACTTTAGCTGAAAAAGACCATGTTACTATTTATGCTTCTAATTCTGCATCTACTCCTACTGGACCTGATCTAGGAGGAGCTTTCCAAGCCGTGCTAGAGAAACCAAAGCTGGCTATCTTGTCAGGTGATGGAACATCATCATATGGTGTTGGTGAAATCTGGCATCTAATGAATTATAGGATGGGCATGCCTGTATCGTTACTAAATGCAAAAAAACTTAATATTTCTAAACTATCAAAGTATAATACCATTGTTTTACCTGATGGAGGTTATGGCAATCTCGATACAACTGATATTACGGCCTTAAAAGACTGGATTAAGAACGGTGGGGCACTAATTTCAATTCAGAGTGGTTCCAAATGGGTGGTTAATAAGAAAATTGTTAATGAAAAGATTCAAAAGCCTTCGAAACAGGCTCTTGATATACCTTATGATCAAGTTAGAATGGTCACAGGGGGTCAACGAATCGGAGGAGCAATTTTTGAGGTTGAATTAGATAATACACATCCGATTGGCTATGGATATAACAAAAAGGCACCCGTATTCCGAAGAGGCGAAACCTTCTTTGATTTATCAACAAGTTCGGCAGCTAATGTAGCTCGATACACGAATAAACCTCTTCTTAGCGGATATATATCCGAGGAAAAACTAATTAAAATGAAGAATACAGCTTCTATAATTGCGAGGAGAGAGGGATCGGGCCACATTATTTTGTTTGCGGATAATCCTTCTTTTCGTGCCTTCTGGTATGGCACGAATGGATTATTACTAAATGCAGTATTCTTTGGACGATCCTTTTAACTTAAATATAATATCTTTATTATACAGTTTATTGATTTAGTACGAACGAATACGATTCTCAAATTCTGTCTTTAAATCATTTGAAAATGATTTAACGCGTTTTTTGGTTATTTCGCTCGTCGGGATTTCAATCCAATCTGATGAGCCCTTATAACGCCCATATGACTGTACTATTGAGCGAACGTTATACATTTCACCCCCACTCCCTTTCATTCTAGCCTCAAGCGTTAATTTATATCTCACTTCTTCTATGCCAGATAAGACTTCTTCATTAGAAATGGCTGGATATTCATATTTACAGTCAATAATAGCGCCAGAACCACGATCCTCGGTGCGATCTACCACATACCGAGAACGATTGAGTATTCTACTCGATATCGTAGTAAAATCATCCATAGTAGCTGTTCCGACAGTTAATCGATAATCCCGAACAGCTGTTGAGGATGCAACCCCAGAGCATGCATAAAGTAATAAAAATACAAAACTTAGAATTGTAACTAGTTTTTTACTCATAATAGTACCCTTATTTTATATAGAGAGAAGGCTCTGAAATTTCAGAGCCTTCTTTTATATCAATTTGTTATACACAAAAGTGTATGATTAGTGTATAGTTTGAATGTTATTAATACACATCCCCTATACACCTAATACACAATTAGTGTAAGTCCGCGTCTACAAGCGGTGTAACTTTGTCAAACTCAATCATAAACCCTCGAGAACGAAAACCATTATTGAGGATCTTACCTGCTGTTCCTGGCTGACCTATATTATCTTGGCCACCAAAGGTATAGTTATCCATTAATAGGATTTCAAGTTCTTTCCCTGGGATAGCTAAATGAGTTGGTGTACCAGGCAGTAAGTCGCCCCAACCACGTTTATTCATATATCCCGTATAAGGGTGAATTAAACAATTTTCAATCATAGCCTCATATTTATACTTTGACCAAAGCGATCCACCATCCATAGCATTGGGTTGATCCGTAGAGGCACCTGCTCCATCTGCAGCAGTTGCTGCAGCTAAGCCACCATTTGTTACACGGCTATTATTTATAAGAGTTGCTGCAGTAGCTGCATCTCCTCCTCGGAGAGCTGCTTCAGCTAGCAATAAATCAAGCTCAGCCTGAGTTACATCATGCATTGGCCCTTGTAGACCCGCATCAACTGCATAATCCCTATTCCTGTTGAATAGATAAAATGTTTGATGATACGTACCACGAGAAGCGATTAAACGAGTTCTATACTCATTTTTAGCATAAAGACCTTGGGTTTGCTTGCCATCAGCATCAAGCGGTCCTGTAATACGCTTATCGTCGGTTTCCATAGTGTAGGCTTTACGATCTGCAACAGGTTTGGCTAGCCAATCTGCATAGCCAGATGATTTATCAGCGGGTCCAAGCATTTTATAGTCCGAACGACCCCAACTCGGTGAAACACCACAGTAATACTGTGTACGTGACCACCAGTACTCTCCATCACCCACAGGGGCAAAGGGAACACCTTGTGATGCATGACTTTTAACTGATGCCCAATCAACAGTACCACGTTCTTGTGCTGTTCTTGATACACCAGCAGTCCATCGAGCAACAAGACCATGTGTAATTTTTGCTAAATCAGCCATAGTTAAACCAGCAATATGCATCCAATCCTCAGGGATAGTTAAAGATGCATTCGCATTCGCGTCTGTAATAACAGCATTAAGCGCCGTAATAGCACTTTTCATATGATCTGTATATGCTGATAATTCGGGAGTCTTACTAAAGTCCGTTGTTTCATCAACATAAAAGCCTTGGTCATAATAGACAGCAACCATGGCATTAGATGCACCCATTACGAAGTTAGCGAATATTTCAGCTCGTTTATCATCGTCTGCTGTAGCCAAAAAGTTATTTCCACCTTCTTGACCCGCTTTTAATGAAGCTAAGCCGTCTTTAGCAGCCGAAATTGCGCCATACCAATAGTACCATGGCTCCTCAAGAGCATAGGCATAATTCCATGCGGGGCTATTATTTACTGCCGCTCGAGGCTCAGAAGCCATTTCGCGCATTCCATAGTTACCCCAAGATGAGGTATTGGCATCTGCCATAACTCCAGGATTAAACGATCCTCCTGTGACATGAATACCTTGCCAAAACGACAAGAATGTACTCTTAATCAGCGACTCTACATCTTCGGGTGAAGCGAGAGCACGAGCCTGGTCAGGTGCATTGGTATTGCTCACATCTAAATCGGCACAGCCGTTCAGAGATAGAACAACAAACATTGCAAGACTCATTATTTTTTTTGTAATAGTCATTTTTATACTCTCCTTTCCTTAAAAGTCAACGTCTAGCGTGAATGAGAAGGTGCGGTAATTTGGATATGTGTATGAATCCACACGCGCATTAACCGCAGATCCTAATTGACCACCGCCACGACCCACTTCAGGGTCATAGCCTTTATATTTAGTCCAGGTCATTAAATTTCTCCCAACAATACCTACATTTAAACCGCTCACACCAAATCCACGAAGATCAAGGAGGCTTGCTACATTGAATTTCACGGCTAATTCTCTAAGCTTGAGATAAGAACCGTCTTCAACATAGAAGTCATTCGGTGCATTCACATGGTATAGATCACGGTAATAGATGGTTGGTTTTTTAAGACCATCCTCTTTACCATACTGATCTACATCGCCAGTGGCTGCTTCACGAGCTCCCCATTGACGAGTATGATTATAAATGTTACCTCCGCTTTGCCCATCAAATAGCGCAAATACCGTGAGTCCCTGAACGCGTAGATTTGCATTAAATGCATATCCAAAATCAGAGACTGAAGTACCAATCTGATGAATTTTATTACCATCTGAATCTACATACTGAACTGGACGGCCCCAGTTATAAGTTTGGCTCATTCCGCTACTGGTTTTACCCCATAGTGTATTAGTTATACCATCTTTGTATGTATTACCATCTCCAACCCAAACTAAATAACCATCATCATTTACTTGAAATTGCGACGAGCTAGCTTGATCTGCTTCAGGTAGATGGCTGGTGTCTGTTGCCCATTTTGTTCCCCAAAAGGATGCATACTGACTACCTTCCTTCATGTAGAAAATTTTGGGCCCACCAGCGCTATAAAGATACGATGGCATCTTAAAGCTTGTGATATTATGATCATACTTGTCCCAATTAAAACCAGCAGACAAGGACATGTCTCTAGTGTTGATAATTGACGCGTTCAGAGATATTTCTGTTGCTTCAGCTTCAAGCGTACCTGCGTTTCTCCACTGAGCGCTATATCCATAAAATCCGGCTAGGGGAACAGGAAGCAATTGATCTTCATTCACTGTTGTGGATTGAGTGATCTCAACAGAGAGTCTATCCATTACACTAAAATCAACACCCATCTCAGTTTCTGTCGTGGTTTGAGGCTTAAGATCCACGTTACCCAAAGCGCCTTTTGAGATGTTTCCACCTGCTACAGACCATACTTCATATTGCTGTGAGAAAGCTGGACGAACACCGGCAGTTCCATGGCTGAAACGAACCTTAAATTCAGGGAGAATTCCACTGAGTGCGCCCCAATAGGCTTCTTCACTCATACGATACGCACCACTAAACTTATAATAGTTATTAATTCGGTTTTCAGGCCCAAACAATGAACTACGATCCTGACGTAGTGTTACATCCAGAATATATCGGTCTAAGAGGTCCATTTGTGCACCGCCAGAAAACCCATCTGAATTAATCTTTTGATTTGATGAGCCTACAGACTTATCCGCACCTGTTTCCAGCTGAGGGACATCTGCTACTGCTAAGTTCCAAGCATTCCCACTGCGATAATTGTAATTATAAGCTTCGTAGTTGTATCGTCCTTTAGCAATTAAGGCCATTCCACCAAGCTGTGTGGCATAAGTCATTCCTACGTCACCGTTGATCGACTGTTCGCTTCGGTTAGATTTCGTCAAATTACCATCATTATAGTTTGGGCTTGGCGTAACTGTTTTCCAGCCTTTTGGATAATAATTTTTCCAAACTCGATTAGATCGATCAAAGCTTAAGGATCCAACCACTCTTAGCTGAGGCATAATCGCCCAGCTGAAGTTTGAGCCTAAAAGAGTACGATCTCTTGTGTTTAATCTTTCATTATTTGCAATCTGATAGATAGGGTTTGCCTCTTCAGCATTGCGCGGGTCAGGTTGAATATAATAGTCTCCATCCGGACCTTTTTTCAAAATATCCACATCCCATGGGAAAAAAGTCACATCAAAAAATGACCCTGAATTAGTTTCTTCCTTAAATGACTTCGAAAGCAAGGAGCTAAAGCCTAATTTGATACCATAGGGAAGATTAATATCAGTATTTAGTCTGAATGTATTCCTATTAAATCCTTCAATATATTTTCCAAAAACACCATCTTCTTTATGATTATTAAGACTTACAAAAACATTAAAGGCTTCTCCATTACGACTCATTGAAAAGTTATGTTTTGTATAATTACCATCAGAGAACATTGCTGCCATATGATCATACCCAGGGCGCCCACCATTGTCAGGAAGCAGTTCTGGAGAACCACTGCCAGCTTCACCTGTTGCTGAATACTTATATGGCTGATCGGCAAAATAATAACCGGCTGCCCAGCTACTATCTGAATAATTTACCACATCGGGGTTTTTCGTTGCATCACGAGGGTCATAAGGAAGACCGTCAGTTGCATCAACAAAATATCCTGTAGAGGGATCGGTTTTATACCAGTGAGAACCATTTGTTTCAATCGAGCCAGCAAGCTGATTATAGCCCTGCTCCATCTTGTAATTGAAACGAGTTTGGCCTAAGCCAACTTCGGAACCACGTTTGGTCGTAATAGCAATAACACCATTCGCTGCACGAGCGCCATATTCTGAGGCGCCTGCAGCACCTTTAATGATCTCAATATTTTGCACGTCGTCAGGGCTAATATCGCCCATGGGGCTTCCTGAAATGGATGGGTCAATAATAATACCATCAACGATATAAAGTGGTGCTTGCGAACGACCGCTAGCATTAATGCTAGTTGCTCCACGCAACTGAACAGAGGCAGCATAGCCTGGTTCACCAGTTGATTTAACAACTTTTACACCAGCTGATTTACCGCGAATCATAGATTCTACTGTTGTTGCAGGGGCCATTTCAAGGACCTCTCTATCAATTTTATCAATAGCAAACGGTGTCTTGGTTTTTGTTAGCGCTCCGGCCACCCCTGTGACCATAACTGCATCCATTTTCAAAACGTCTTCTTTCAAAGAAAAGTCTTGAGTCCCAGATGCTGTCACTGTGACAGTGGCTTGTCTATAGCCAATATATCTAGCAGTAACTTTAGCAGTACCTAAACCAGCCGGAACTGTTAATGAATAGTTTCCATCTGCGTCAGTAGATGTACCAACTTCAGTTCCTTCGACAATTACGTTTGCACCTACTAGCTTATCACCAGTACTAGCATCGGTTACACTACCTGTTAATTTTGCCTGTGCAAGAATTAGCCCAGGTAAAAGGAGTAATACGACGCCTAATGCAATGCTTTTACGCATTTTGCCCTCCATTGTGAATAGTTAAAATGTAAAGGGGGGTCATAAACAAGACCCCCCTTGGTAAAGTTTCACGATTGATCTTACTATAATAATAATGAATTGCAAAACATATTTTTACCGACTCTCCTTGGTTTTAGATATTATTGGATCAAAATTTGTAACCAATTTTGAGTAAAGATTAATCGCTTAATCTTAATATTTTATAAAAGGGTGCTAAATGAGGAAAGCTTTTGTGACTGGGGGATCCGGACATATTGGGGCAAATTTAGTACGGCAACTGCTTGAATCTGGTTGGGGTGTTCGCTGTTTAATACATAAAG
The DNA here is from genome assembly GCA_964428745.1 of uncultured bacterium. GTDB lineage: Bacteria > Fidelibacterota > Marinisomatia > Marinisomatales > TCS55. Next base: position 75,641 of record CAYRYZ010000001.1, read on the forward strand.
ATTCAAGAGCACTTGAGGGTTTAGCAATAGAAAAAGTCAGTGGAGATCTTTCTAGCAAATCGTTGTTATCTAATCAAATGGAAGGGTGTAATGCTGTATTTCATTTGGCTGCTTATGTCGCTGTGGAAGATGTTGACCTAGTTCGAATGAAAAAAATCAATGTTGAGGGGACTAAAAATATGTGTGAGGCTGCTTTAAACTCAAATATTCCACGGTTTATTCATTTCTCCAGTATTCATGCCTTTGAACAGCGCCCCGTTGAACTGTCCCTCAATGAAGAGCGCCCTTTGGCATACGGGTCCAATGCTGCACCTTATGATCAAAGTAAAGCTCTCGCTCAAAAAACAGTATACGAAGCTTGTAAGCGCGGATTAAACGCAAGCATCTTACACCCGACAGGTGTCCTCGGTCCTTATGACTATAAACCGAGCCGAATGGGACAAATACTAATGGATATTATGAATAGAAAAATGCTATTAACTATTAAAGCAGGGTATAACTGGGTGGATGCCCGAGATGTTGCAAAATCAGCAATAAAGTGTATAAACCTGGGTGAAGCCGGTCAAAATTATATTTTATCGGGCAAGTGGGCATCATTTCCTCAAATAGCAGAAATTATTTCAAGTAAATTGAAAATTCGAACAACTTATGCAACATTTCCCCTCTGGGCAGCTTATGCCGGCACACCTTTCTCATGGATTAAATCAAAAATAACTGGCAAACGATCATCGCTAAGCAGGGGAGGGCTTCATGCTTTAGCTGTGCAGTCTAAAATTGTATCAAATAAATTAGCTCAAAAAACATTGGGGCATGAGCCAAGATCCTTAGAAAAAACAATAAATGATACAATTGATTGGATGAAAAATAGTGTTAATTGATCAAGCCCAATACGAATTGACAATATGGATATGGCTAGGGATTGCTGCTTGCACATTTATTCTCCTCATGTTTATCCGTGCTCCATATGGCCGCCATGAGCGCCCTGGGTGGGGATTTCGTATACCAGCACGCTTAGGTTGGATAATTATGGAATCACCCTGTATTATTGTTATGACAATATTTTTTGGTATTGGCGTAAGTTACTGGGACACTCTAGACCCAGTCGGGATTATATTTTATATTATTTGGATTATACACTATATCCATCGCAGTTGGGTGTGGCCAGCAAGAGCACATATCACTAGTAAAAAAATGCCATTAAGCATTGCACTTTTTGCTGTTGGATTTAATTCTATCAATGCCTGGATCAATGCGGAGTGGGTATACAGTCTTCACTATCCGTATCCAATAGAATGGCTTTATAGTCCACAATTTATTATTGGCGTAGCTATTTTTATAACAGGAATGGGAATAAATATACATTCAGATAACATATTATTTGGTCTCCGAAAAAGGGGAAATCTTGATTATAAAATACCATATGGGGGTTTATTTAAATGGATATCTTGTCCCAATTACTTTGGGGAAATTATAGAATGGATAGGTTGGGCAATAGCAACCTGGTCTCTAGCCGGGTTATCTTTTGCAGTATGGGCCCTTGCAAATCTTGTACCACGTTCGCAATCAAATCATCAGTGGTATATCAAATATTTTGAGGAATATCCCAAAGATAGAAAAATATTGATACCAAAAATATGGTAAAAAGTATTTGCTACAAATTAATTTTGAATTGTAGTATAAAACACACGCGTAAGTAACACGAAAAATAAGTTAGGAGTAAGTTATGCAAAAAGGAAGTGTCAATAAAGTTGTATTAGTTGGACATTTGGGTGGCGACCCAGAAACACGGTTTACGCCATCGGGAGCTGCCGTGGCTAATTTTAGTGTAGCAACAAATGAATCGTGGAAAGATTCCAATGGAGAACTGCAGGATAAAACCGAATGGCATCGTTGTGTCATGTTTGGTAAGACTGCTGAATTAGCTGGGGAACTTTTGAAAAAGGGTCAATTGGTTTACACGGAAGGAAAATTACAAACAAGGAATTGGGAAGATAAGGATGGGATAAAACGTTATACAACAGAAGTGGTTTGTGATATGTTTACCATGCTAGGTCGTAAGATGGAAAATGATGGCCCCCAGGCTGCACCCGCTTCAAGCGGAGATGAAGAGGACGACCTACCCTTTTAACTGTTATCCAATTCGATACTATTGCCTTATCAGATAAAGGCCTTAACAAAATAAATGAACCCTGAAAAATTACAAAATAATTTAAATTTATTTTGGGATGAAGAAATTGTTCCTACCTTGGAAAAATATATTAAAATCCCAAATAAATCCCCTGCTTTCGACCCAAATTGGGAAAGTGCTGGCCATATGGATAAAGTTCTTAACTTAGCAGAAGAATGGGTTGAACAACACCGTCCTAAAAATAGCACATTACATATTAAGAGATTAAAGGGGAGAACTCCTCTTATTATACTTGATATCCCTGGAGAAAGAGATGGGGATATTCTCATGTATGGCCATTTAGATAAACAACCTGAAATGGCTGGCTGGGATGAGGGGTACGGACCTTGGACACCTAAAATTGAAGATGAAAAATTGTATGGACGTGGTGGCGCAGATGATGGCTATGCCTTATTTGCATCTTTGGGCATTGTAAATGCATTAATTGATCAAGATGTTACATTACCAAGAATAGTTATATTGATCGAGTTTTGTGAGGAAAGTGGTTCGCCAGACTTGCCATACTATATTGATGAATATCAAGATATCATTGGTTCGGTTGATTTGGTTGTATGTCTTGATTCCGGAGCTGGTAATTATGATCAGTTCTGGACTACTGTTTCACTTAGGGGCATGATTGCTTGTGAACTCCGTGTTGATGTTCTTAATGAAGGAGTTCATTCTGGGAGTGCTAGTGGAATAGTCCCATCATCATTTAGGATAGCTAGGCAACTTCTTTCACGTTTAGAGGATGAATCAACAGGAAAAATTAAAGTGGAGGCTCTACATACTAATATCCCCAAGCATCGTTTGGAAGAAATACAAAAAAAGATTGACCAACTGCAAGGGGAAACAGATTCTTTCCCATGGCATAACAAAATGGAACCGATGACACAAGATTCAATGACAGGTGAAATTCAACGAACTTGGGGTCCTACCTTGTCAATTGTTGGAGCTGATGGGATACCTGCAGTTAAAGATGGCGGCAATGTACTTAGACCCTACACAACGCTAAAACTCTCATTCCGACTTCCGCCTGATATTGATTGTAACAAAGCTATGAATGAAGTCAACACAGTTTTAACAAAAAACCCTCCCTATAATTCTTCAATTAATGTTGATTGGGAAGAGCCTGCAAATGGGTGGAACGCCCCTAAGTTGTCTTCTTGGTTAGATACGGCCATTCAAGATGCGTCTAATACTTTCTATAACAAACCTGCCTTATCGATGGGCGAGGGTGGCACAATACCTTTTATGGCAATGTTAGGTGAAAAATTTCCCGATGCTCAGTTTGTTATTACTGGGGTATTGGGGCCTGAGTCTAATGCACATGGCCCAAATGAGTTTTTACATATTCCTTTTGGGAAAAAACTAAGTGCCTGTATTGGGTTTATTCTTAATCAATTCCCATCTTGACTGCCCGAACAAAATTAGACCTATTTAAGCCCAGACCTAGGTGGGTACGCTACACACTGGGATACGCGGCTTTATTATTAGGAATATTAGTTGGAAAAATTAAAGTACAGGGTCGTGACCATATTCCAAAGGAAGGACCATTTATAGTTGTAGCAAATCATTTTAATGTTTCTGAGCCGCCATTTTTTCTTTTTGCACTCCAACGGCCAGTTAACTTTTTAGTTGCAAGTGATCAGGTAATCGAATGGTACAACTATTGGGCCGTTTGGCTATATGGCTTTATCCCAACAAACCGAACTCATCTTGCCCCATCAACTATAAAAATGGCAAAGAAGGTATTTGCACAAAAAGAAATCTTGGGGGTTTTTCCAGAAGGTGACACTTTAAGTGATGAATTAAGATCGGCAAAGCCAGGTGCGGTTTTTTTATCAACTTTAGGTCAAGTACCAATAGTGCCAATGAGTATATACGGGCTGAAAAAAGGTTTGTGGGATTATATTTTTAGTGGAATCCGCCCAAAAATTTCTATCCGCGTAGGAAAACCTTTTGGACCATTTGAGCTTCCAAAGGATCGTTCACAAAAAGAAAAAGAGTTGAAAGATATAGGTGATGAGATGATGTGTAGAATAGCAGCGTTATTACCAGAAAAATGCCATGGTAAATACAAAAATAATCCTAATATAAAAAAATATAGATTAGAAAATAATTTGTAAATTTATATTTAATAAAACTAGCGGGGAATTAATAAATGTCTAAATCATTACAAGAATATGCAGTAGTTATCGCAATTGCTGCTGTATTTTTAGGTTTGATGAGGTGGAATGCCATTAATCAAAACTCATCTTTAGTTGATGGTACAGCAAATGATCATATTGCTGAGAACGAACTGCATTTCAAAAATCTTAGGCAACTTACATTTAGTGGTGAAAATGCTGAAGCATATTTTAGTTCAGACAGTAAAAAACTGATTTTTCAATCTCATGATGGTGATGGCCTTTGTGATCAAATTTATATTATGGACATTAAATCAGGTGAGATTGAATTAGCCTCCACAGGCGATGGCGTTACAACCTGTGGGTATTTTCAATATCCAAATAATAATAAAATTGTCTATGCTTCAACGCATCATAATAATAAGTCTTGTCCTCCTCCTCCTGATTTTAGCAAAGGATATGTCTGGAAACTTTATGAGGGGTATGATATCTTTCGGAGCAACATTGATGGTTCAGATATGGAACAATTAACCCAAACCCCAGGCTATGACGCAGAAGCAACTATCGCACAAGATGGAAGTAAATTAGTTTATACATCTATAATTTCTGGTGATCTTGAAGTTTGGGCTATGAACCTTGATGGAACTGATAAACGCATGCTAACAAATAAGTTGGGTTATGATGGTGGCCCATTTTTTAGTCATAATGGTAAAAAAATTGTGTGGCGTGCTTATTATCCAGAATCTGATAAAGAGGTCGCAGACTATAATAATTTAATTGCTGAAAGCATGATACGACCAATGAACTTGCAAATTCGCATTATGAATTCTGATGGTACTAATAAGAAGCAAATAACTTTTAATGATGCTGCAAACTTTGCTCCATACTTTTTTCCCAATGATGAAAGAATCGTTTTTTGCTCAAATATGG
>CAYRYZ010000002.1:0-54279 GCA_964428745.1 uncultured bacterium
AGAACGCCGGCCTGTCAAGCCGGAGGTCGAGGGTTCGAGTCCCTTCAGTCCCGCAGTAAAAACCCCCTCGATAAAGGGGGTTTTTTGTTGTTATTGATAAAATCGAAATTATTTATATTGAAATTCTTTAGGAGGTTCTACACCTTTTAAATGACGGACAAAATAATCCCACCTACGTCGCATCCAATATTTTCCAAGGCCATGGCCTTTATTTGGAAGAATAATCATATCAAAATCCTTATTGGCATCAATTAATGCCTTTGCCACTAATAAAGTATTATTTACTGGGACATTACCATCAAGTGAACCGTGCCCCAGAAGCAACTTTCCTTTCAAATTTTTTGCTAAGAGATGGTTTGCTTGATTATCATAGTTAGTGGTACCATCCTCATTTTTTACTAACAATCCCTGCCATTTTTCACCCCAGTCATCCTCATATGTGGCATTATCGTGATTTCCAGAACCAGAGACAGCCACTTTATAGAAATCCGGATATCTAAGGATACCACCTGTAGAAGCAAATCCTCCACCGGAGCCACCATAAATACCAATGCGATCAAGATCCATCCACTTATTTTGTGCACCTAATTGTTTAATTGCCTCCACTTGGTCTGGTAAACCATTATCACCCATATTCCCATAGTACGCATCATGAAATGATTTTGAACGTCCAGGCGTCCCCATTGCATCAACCTCAATAACAATAAATCCCAATTCAGCTACAGCTTGCTTATCACTTCTTGATGCTCTAAAGGTACGGCTTCCTACACTTCCTGATTGCGGACCAGGGTAAAGTGGATTTAATACCGGATATTTCTTTTTTGGATCAAAATTTGTCGGCTTGTACAAAAGCCCATAAATATCAGTAACACCATCCCTTGCCTTAGTCTTGATTTGAGTGGGTGGTTGCCATTCTGAAGCTAATAGTTTTGAAATATCAGCTTTTTCTAGTTTGAGTAATAGGTTACCATTTATATCTCGGAGTACCGTAACAGGTGGTGTGACTGGTGTAGAATAACTATCTACGAAAAATTTGTAATCTGGAGAAAAAGTAACATTATGATGTGCATATTCAGGAGTAAGTAGTTTTAAGCCAGAGCCATCCATATTTACACTGTAATAATGCCAAAAATAAGGGTCTCCCTGTTCTCTACCACCAGCAGAGAAATAAATTTTTCGGTTCTTCTTATCTACATACCGTACCTGCTGCACCCCCCATTCACCTTGAGTGATTCGATTCTTAACCTCTCCTGTTTTTAGATCAATTAGATACAGATGACCCCAATTATCTCGTTCAGAAAACCATATTACTTCATCAGTCTCAGATAAATAATGCCAGTTGGAATAACCATCACCTGATTCAAAATAAGTTTTTTGAGTTTCCTTCATTACATCTCGAACCTTACCTGTTTTTGAGTTTGCTAAACGGAGTTGTGCCTCTTTGTGATCTCGAGAACTAGACACAAATGCTAGGGTCTTTGCATCCTTACTCCAACGGACATCTAGGAATGTTCCACCTCGTCCCGCAATATGATCACTGCTTGTACTACGATGCTGATCTGGCGGCATTTGTAATCTGACAATTTCAGGTACACTTGAAAGTTCCTCAGTAGCATTTTGCACATTTATAATAACACGACTAATACGGAAAATAAGACTATCACCTGGAAGTGGATATTTCCACTGAGATAATTCCGGATGACCAGAGTTGGTAGACACCATGTACATTTCTCCAACGCCTCTACCATCATGTTGAAAGGTTGCAATTTTTTTGGAATCTGGAGACCATAAAACAACTGGACCGGGTCCTTTTGTCCATCCAGCGTTATTCGTTGCATAACCATAATCTTCTTTTCCATCAAAAGTAAGCTGCTTCTCCTTATTATTAGATATATTCCGAACCCAAAGGTTATAGTCACGAATAAAAGCCGCCCATTTCCCATCTGGCGATAATACCCTAGAACGTTCACGGTAATATTTAGCCATTGGTGAATCATCGGCATCTTTAACATCTATATTTTTATTAGTAGAACACCTGTAGTTCCTAAGATTACACGTATAGGTTATGTTTTTTATATCAAATGAGATTGATTTCCCTTTTTTTATTAATTCAAATGTTTTAAATGGTAATCCAAGTGCTATATAAGTTGTATCTTTATTTGAAAGTGATTTAGCAAGACGTCGATGATCAAAAGCCCTTCTACGTGTCTTTTTTACTGGATCTACAAGAACAAACTCTGCTCCTCCTTCAACTGAATTTCGATACCACATCCGTCCACCATCTAACCAATTTGGATTAACATTTGCTCTATATACTAAAGAGCGTGTATTTGTACTGAGAAAATTTTCTGCTCGCTGATAATCTGCAAGAGTCACAGATTCTTGTGAGTAAATCACTCCTAAAAAAAATAGAATATGTTTATAATTCATTATTAGTGTACCTCAATTAGATTGATTATAGTAAATAATATTTCTGGAACCAGAATTTGATATTAAGACATCCAAAAAGCCATTGTTTGTAAAATCTCCTAGAGTGACACCATAGGAAACATAAGAAGCCTGTCCAAACTGAAATGACCTATAATTTTTTCCATCATTTATATAGTATTGATTCTTTTGTGCATTATTAGCTGCAACAATATCAAGATCACCATCATTATCTAGATCGCCAATAGCGACTGCCATTGTAGCATCATTAGATTTTCCAAAAGATTGCGATTTATTAAAATTTCCACTCTTGTCCCCAAAATAAATGTTGTTCTTTGCACCGATATTTACAGTGATAATATCTAAGATTCCATCACTATTCATATCATTAATGGCAACTCCTCGTGTTTCATCCTCATCACTACCTAATATCGAAAATTTATTATAATCAGGACCATAATAAATTCTATTATGTTGGCCATTGCGATTAGCTAACACAAGATCAAGATAACCATCTTGATTAAGATCAGCAGAAGCAATCTTTATTGTAGCTTCATCATGATTACCAAATGGCTGTCCCTTTGAAAAATGTCCTTTAGAGTTATTATAATAAATATAGTTTTGACTTTTTCTATTTGCGACGACTATATCATCATATCCATCTTTATTTAGATCAATAATACATAAGCCCCTAGTATTCGATTCTTTTTTCCCAAAAAAATGGTCGAATATGAAATTTCCATTACCATCATTTTTAAATATCTGATTTTTAGTTCGATCATTAGCAACGATTAAATCTAAATCCCCATCGTTATCAATATCTGCCAGAGGTATTTGATAGGTTGTGTTAGCTTCTTCACCCAATGATCTACTGCGCCTAAAAAACCCTTTACCATCATTGTAAAATATTCGATTCTGTTCCGCCCAATGACGTCCATTAGCTACAATAATGTCAAGATCTTTATCTCCATCCACATCTCCAGTAGATGTACTGGCTGTTAAACTTTCAGCAGTGCCCAAAGTACCATACGGGTGAGCTTTAAATAAGTTATTCTGGGAATAAATACTTGAAAACAAAATATATACTATAAGGATGATTTTTTTCATTAGTAAAAATATAAACGTTTATTCACCGAGCAATTTATATAATTTTCCATGGAAATATGCGGAATCAATAATTCTCTCGAGAAATCTACTTGCTTTTGCCAAACTAACAATATCTATTCCAGATCTTATCCCTAAATTATTTAATATGTCTACGGTTTCTTCAGTCGCAATATTCCCTTTTGAGTTCTTCATAAAAGGAGATCCGCCTATGCCTCCAAAAGAAGTATCAAATTGATTAACACCCATATCAACAGCTAATGTAATATTTTCCATTTGAAACCTATTAATATGTAAATGGAGGGCTATGTTTACTTCAGGGAATGTTTTAATAATATTTTCTAGAACTATTTCGATTTCTTTAGGTTTAGCGCCCCCAATTGAATCAGCAAGACAAATAACATCTACTTTTGTTTTCAAAAGATTTTCAAATAATTTGAGTATTCTTGACAGCTTTGGTTTTTGTTCATATGCACATCCCCAAACACATTGTAAACCTGCTCGAATATCCATTTTTGCTTTTTTAGCATTAGAAACTATTTCCATTATTTGGATTTGCGCATCTCTTACAGATAGTCCCATATTTTTTTGGCTATAAGATTCACTTACGGAAAGCGATGTTTCTATCTTTTTGATACCAACGGAGTGTGCTCTTTCCAATCCTATTTGATTTAAAACAAATGAACTGTATTTCACTCCATCTTTTTGAGGAAGCTGTTTTACTAATTTCTCCGCATTAGACATTTGTGGAATTTTGTCAGGGTTAACAAAACTACACACTTGGATGAACCTTAGTCCTGCTTCTATAAGGAGTTTAATAATATTTATCCTTTGATCTATAGTAACAGTTTGGACTACCCCTTGTAATCCATCTCTTAAACCAACTTCATTAATCGTTATATCGCTTTGGTGATTCATAATATTTTTTATAATCAAATTATATTAAAGAAATATAAAATAATTATTAGGGTTTGAATAAGCATTATGATCAATTTTCACCTTAATTAAATAATATTTCAAATGTTAAATGATATCATAATTTATTTTGATGGAATTCCATCTAGTATAAGATCAATTTTTTTGATTGCGGGGCTCGCTTTTTTCTTAGTCTTAGAAGCAGGTATTCCTTTGGTTAGATTTAAATATAATAAGCTAAAACATGCCGCTATAAATATTTTTTTTACTCTAACAACTCTAATTATTAATCTGTTAGGTTCATCTCTTATATTTTTATCATCTCAGTATAACGCAAATAATGGTACTGGACTTTTAAATTTAATTGAAATGCCAATATGGCTGAATATTCTTTGTGGTTTGATGTTATTAGATCTAATAGGAGCCTGGCTTATTCATTGGATTGAGCATAATGTTAAGTGGATGTGGAAATTCCATATCATTCACCATACAGATACTGAAGTTGATGTAACAAGTGGCTTACGGCATCATCCCGTTGAAAGTGTTTTTAGATTATTATTTACATCGCTTGCAGTATTTGTTTCAGGCGCATCATTTGGCGTAGTGATGTTGTACCAAACGTTCTCTGCATTTTTTGCACACCTTACACATGCAAATATTTCAGTCCCAAAATCTATTGATAAAGTTTTAGATAAAGTTTTTGTAACCCCACACTTTCATAAAATTCATCATCACTATATCCTTCCTTATACTGATCGAAATTATGGAAATATTTTTTCAATCTGGGACATATTGTTAGGCACATCAATTACAGTTAATGAAATGGGTGACCTTATCTATGGATTAGACACTCATATGGAAGAAAAAGAAACATCCAATATTAAAACGATGCTACTAATCCCATTTCAAAAATACCGTCTCCCAACTGGTTCTAAGTTCAGTAATCAATGAATAAATTTTTATTATTTATTACTACTATAACTTTATTTGGATGTAGTATAAATCCATTTTCGAGAAATGATCAAACCTATATCTATCAAAAACCATACCATTATGGGATTATAAATCGAGAACTTCTGATGAGCCATGATGGATATTCTTGGTTTACAAAGCAATATAATCAATACCAGCCTACCAAAAATAAATTAAATCTTAGTGATATTGAAATTAGAATTTTTATGGGAACATGGTGTCACGATAGTAAACGTGAAGTTCCACGATTAATAAAAATATTGGATAATCTTAAGTATGATTATTCGAAACTAGTAATTGTAGGTCTCACCAAAGATAAAAAGGGGTACTTTAAAGATTATACAAAATTTAATATTTTGAATACACCCACTTTAATTTTTTATAGAAACGATCAAGAAATTGGACGAATTATAGAAAAACCGAAAGATTCATTAGAATCTGACATGATTTCAATAATTGAAGGGAAATGAAGGTATTGAATCTAGCAATAAGATGAGAATGTCACCTGAAGAAAAAAAAGAATTAGATGAATGGGTTGAAAAAGAATATCCTATTAGTATGGTCAGATTAAAAGATTCTAGCCCCTTTCACCAAAGAGGAAAACATCTTATCCTAATCGGAATAATTATTTATTCAATTTATTTATTTTTCAATATTTATTTTTTATTCCCTACTTCAATGTTATTCTTACTTGCTGGTATAATGATGGAAATTATTGCATTAATGAAATATTATAAATCACTCTCAAATGAAAATTGATTTTACAGGAAAAACTGTTTTAGTTACTGGAGCTTCTGGCGGTATAGGAAGAGCCATTTGCTTGGCCTTTTCAAAAACAAACGCTATAATCCATGCACATTATAAATCTAATAGAAAAGAAGCTGAGAAGACTCTTCAACTTCTTTCTGGAGAAAAACATTCTTTACATCAAGCTAACCTTTCTGACCATAAAGAGGTTGAAGCAATGATTAACAAAATTGGAGATATTAATATTGTTGTAAATAATGCAGCAGTGGTGGAGCAACACGAATTTGATCTACTTGATTATGAAGGTTGGGAAGAAATCTGGCGTAGAACAATTGGAGCTAATCTGATGGGACCTGCTTACCTTATGTTTCTAACATCAAAAAATATGCAAAAAAATTGCGGTGGGAAATTTATCAATATCTCATCGAGAGGCGCTTTTAGGGGAGAGCCAAAAGCACCTGCTTATGGGGCTAGCAAAGCTGGGTTAAATGCATTAGGACAATCTATGGCCCAAGCATTGGCTAAAGATAATATTTTTGTTTATACTCTAGCACCTGGGTTTGTTGAGACTGAACGTGTAAAAAGTTTAATTGATGATGAAGTTAAGGCTCAAAGCCCTCTTAATCGCGTTGCTAAACCTGAAGAAGTAGCTCGAACAGCGGTATGGCTCGCTTCTGATGGTAATGATTTTTTAACAGGAAGCATCGTTGATATAAATGGTGCTTCTTATCTGCGTTCATAGAAAAGTTGATAGTTTAATCAGAATATTCAGATTTATTTAATTAAATGCATTTTCTTTGATTTAGAAAATCCATTTGAATTAACCTGATAAATATAAACGCCAGAAGGCATAAGGTTACCGGATTGATCTTTACCTTTCCAAGAAACAATATGCGACCCTGCTGGTTTTATTCCATCGAATAGTGCAATTATTTCTCTTCCTTGTAAATCAAAAACTTTTATACTTACTGTTCCTGAAGTTTTAATTGTAAAGGAAATTTGAGTTGCAGGGTTAAACGGATTAGGGTAATTCTGTGTTAATTCGAATTGATCAGCAATACTACTTTTGCCCAGGGATAATTCGTTAGTTTCAAAGTTCGCTGAATATGTGCCGTTTCCATGAGTACCAATAGCAATATAACCATCGACAGGCCGACCACTTATCATATCAACCACTACATTCCCAATTGTTTCAGCCCCCTCAAGAACCCACTGTGTTTTGGTTCCATCTATAATAGAAGTTGAATAAAGACCAGTACTAGTACCTGCAAAATATCTATATCCATTTTTCAAAGGATAAATATAAATAGCACGAACAGATGGACCTGATCCATAGCCACTTTCCATCTCTTCTAAGTTTCCACTTACATCTGTCCATGATCCTCCACCATCATCTGAATAAAAAATACTTTTAACCTCATAGCTTGAAAAACTTACCATTAATTTATCCCCATCATAGGGATCTACTGAAATACTGCTGACATATCCTCGACCTTCAATATTATTTTTTATTTGAATAGCTTTATCATTTTTTTCTGAATTATCCAATCTATATAGATACCCTGAGGAAGTCCCGTAGTACAATCGATTGGGTGGACTTATACTTCCTCCAAATGCTGAAATATCACCAATGGCAGAGGTACCATTTAATTTTTCCCATTTAGTACTCTCATAACCTCCTCCTCCCGCTGGCTGCTGATAATTCGTCTCATTTAAATAAACATCATTATTTCTGTATATATATTTACCTCCAGCATAAAATAAAATATGATCATTTGTTGGACTTGAATAAATCGGGTTTATAAATAGGGCATCATCATCACGATTAAAATCTGGAGGTATCAAATAAGCCCAGGAATAATTATTATATTTACCTTCACCATTTCCATATGACCAATTAAATGGGTTATTCCAATCTTTAATCAGGGTATAGCCCCTCTGAGATGATAAAATATATGATTTTCCATAATTAATGATTGAACAATAAGCTCCATCGCCCCCAAAAACTTCAGACCAGAGATTTTTTGAATTTAATTTTAGAGATTCCCATGTTCCATTATCTTGCATTCCACCCATGATTAAATCTGGATAAGAACCTTTTGGATCTATTGCAATGGTATAAAATTGTGTAGTTGTATATCCATTATTCAACGAAGTCCAACTTTTACCAAATGCAGTCAAATCTTCCATGATATGTAGGCCACCATCACTTGCGGAAAATACTTTATATTTTTTATCCTTGTAGAACAACACATCATGTTGATCAGCATGATGATCATCGTGACCATAACCGCCTAATTGAAAAACTTTACCCGATGTTTTAAAACCATCAGTAGAATAATAGAGATTAGTTCCACCAATAAAGATAAAATTCTCATCACCAGGGCTTATACGTACATAAATATCATATCCATTCTGTGAGTTATAATCATTCGGAAGGTTTGCTGAAAGATCAGTCCAATGTTTGTGTACACTATCTTGAGATGAATATTTATATTTCCACAAAAGATGTTCATCATTACTTCTATTTCCAATCACATAAACAATTGAATCATTAGATTGTGCAATATCTGGCACCAAACGTACATAATCAATCGGAAAAGATGGAGGAGTAATATTGTCCCAGGAATTGCCATCAGTCGAACTATAAATAATACCCTCAGTTTCACCTCCGACAACTGCAATCATCATACCTTTATCTGTGATTGCTAAATCTGAATGACTATTATTTCCATTACCTAAAATAGATTTCCAACTATTTCCTTCATCTTTACTTTGATAGATTGTCCCATATGATGCTGAAAAAATATGACCAGAGATTGGATGAACCTTTATTCTCCACGAATAATCCAAATACTCAAAAATCTCTGGCATTTTAGTGGATGTAGAAGGAAGCAAGGCCCAAGTATAGCCATTATCTGTAGATTTATAAATTCCATCGCCACGAAAAGGTGCGCCCCTACCACCGGCTGAATTCCCACGACCTTCTCCTGTTCCAGCATACCAAATATTTGTAAATCCCTCTCTAGAATCCTGAGCTATTGAGGTCACACTATGGAGCTGATCTGATTTAGTCATTTTTTCCCAAGTTTCCCCAGAATCATTTGAGCGCCAAATTCCACCAGAGACGCCCCCTGCGATAAATGTATTTGAATCCGACACATCAATGGCCAAGGCTCTAGTTCTACCACCGACATTATATGGTCCCCTTGAGTTCCATTCTAGAGATGTTCCAAATCCTTTAGATCTTTTTAATCCACCACTAAAATTTCTACGTATAGGAATGGTTTTGGAAAATTCTAACGCACGTCTCTCAATTCCTATCGGGATTGTGTTGGAATGGGGACTTTTTAAACGAAGCCAATCAAATTCAAGCCTTGAAGCAGGGTTACCCTCTTCTCCTGACTCAGATAAAGATGAATTTGGTAAGCCAGGGTTTAGGGGATTTTTTGTTAGATCCCCAATAAAAAATGATAACCCCACCAATAAAAGGAAAAGAATACCTTTAAAATCAATATCCTTCATTATTTGTTGTAAGGAATTACCTTTTTTCATGATGCTAAGAGTATAATATCATCAAACCGAACCGAACCATATTCCTATACAAAATAATACACCTGTTATGGCATGGAGATTAATTGTACCTGCATTCGCTGGCTGTAAAAGACGGTTATCATAATTCTTATACAATACCTTAACTATGTTTATAACAAGAAATGATGCTGATAAAGCTATAAGGCTAAGCATTGGAAACGTACCTATGGTGGCCATTAATGCAATACTTAAGAATGCACTAACGACTAGAAGCACATAACCTAATCTAGCTTTTTTAGGACCAAATACAACGATCAGCGTATCTTTACCGGTAGCTTTGTCACCGTGATAATCTGGGAATTCATTTACATACACAATTGCTGCTACTAACAAACCAATAGGTATGCCAGCCAAAAAAGCCTCTGGAAGCAATTTTCCGGTTTGGACAAGTGTGCTTCCGGCAACCATCAATGGGCCAAAATTCAACCCAATAATTAATTCTCCTAATCCCTTCCTTGATGCAAAACGAAAAGGTGGGGCAGTATAAAATAAACCTGAGAAGAACCCTATTAAGCCTAACCAAAAAACAGGCATTCCTGCTTTTTGAATTAAGGGGATTCCAACTAATGCACTTAATCCAAATGAAACAATGGCAACTGTTAACATACCCTTAGCTGAAATCAAACCCATCTGAATACTGCGACTCCCACCAGAAAAGGGTACCATATAATTAACATTTGCTTCATCAGTTCCACTAGTATGATCATAATAATCATTAGCAGTGTTGGTTCCAATATGTAATAATGATCCACCAAGTATGGTTAAACCCAGCCAACCCCAGCTTACCGTAAACCCTAACATATTAGCTACCGCTGCACCTGTAAATAATGGTACAAAAGTTGCTGTCAAAAATGGTAATCGCATGATGACCATCCATGTAAATACTTTTGTCATCAAATTAATTTTTGGTCTTACTTCCTCTGGGGTTTTGTTGGTAAGTGGTGTGGTTACACCACAATATCCAATATGCTCTCCATTTTTATCTTTAGTAGGAGTGATTTTTATGTGGCAAGGAATTTCTTTTTTTGCTTTATCCAAAAAAACTGTGTCACCACTCCACTCGCCTTTCTCAACAGCTATTTTTAACCATTTTACTACATGGCCTAGTACAACTTGACCATCGCTAAAATCACTGACTCGAAGCTTACCAATAACATCATTTGATGCGTAACCAAATAATTGTTCAGCACCTTCTGAAAAAGTCTCAACTTTTCCATCAAGATCACATGTAATTACACTTTTGTTATTTTGATCCATTATTATTCCTCTGAGTTATTGAAAATAAAAAAATTATGATTAATCATATGCTTTCAAACTACAATAATCTATCTAAAGTATGAGCAAAAATTATATATCGATATCTGTACTATCTGCCGCCGGTGGGCTTGGAACTTCACCCCAAAAAGTTGCTGAAGTATTCAACTGCCAACTCACATTTTCATTTGTTTGATACACTTCCACTTTATCACCAATCCTAACATTGTTAGATGCCCATTCAGCATTTGATCGACCCACAATTATATTACTTAGTAATTCACCATTATAATCAAAAAAATTTAGGTGGATACCTGTGGAATCTCCGACCATGAACTTATCCCATTTTGATAAATTTTTCGAAACGAGTGAAGTACGTTTTAAGTTTAATAGCTTATCAAAAAAACTATTTAAGGTATTATCCTTAACTTTGAGTGAATCATGACCTAGTATGGACCAGCTGTCTCCATTAAACGATAAAGAAAGTGAATCCTCTCCGTTTCGAATTTGTATACCAAATATTTCGGATTTATTAATGTTAAAAATCTGGTCACTTCTTGAAGTCAAAGATCTTTGTTTAAATTGGGTAAGAGTAAAAAGAATGATCAAAGCAATCAATCCAACTATCCATATCCTATATTTAACCATATAACTCCTCTAACACATTGCTTCTCTTCTTTTGACTACGAATTCGAATCAAACCAAATCCAATAATCAAAAAAGAAGGTGTAATTATATTGACCCATTTCCAAGTGCGTTTTGCGCCATCAGAAACCTCTTCAAGGGGCCTAGAAGTAATCTCCCTTGATCTAAGCGCAATTAAGTCACGATCTCCTACTAAAAAATCAACCGAATTCATAATAAATATATGATTCTCTGGTGAACGGCCACCTCCTTGATCTGACATAAATTCAGAATCACCAACAAGAATTACTTGGCTCATAATACCGTTATTATTTATATGTTCAGATCGAGCGCCAAGTACTTGCTTTGATTTATTGAATAATCTCATAAAAGGGTTTTGCTGGGGATCTGGATTTAAATTATAATTTCCTCTCATTTCGCCTGACTGTTCTGACGAAAATAATAGTGGGACAAAATTAACATTACCCATAGATGAAGAATCTTGTTTCACCTCACTTGCAAAAACTAATTGCATCTGTTCAAGTCCAGCTACAATTACTTCATCCGAATTAAAAGAACGAACAACAGGTAATAATGGATATTCCATTGGGACATTCATTCGAATTGGACCCATTTGTTGTTGAACACTAACTCGGCCACATAATTTATCTGTCACTAGATTCTCTTCAATTGAAAACCCATATTTCTGGATTATTGAAAAAATATCTGATTCTATAGGGAACGCTTGTTGAACCTGTAGATTTGTTTTTACTCGATTTTGCGTAAGAAATAAATTTCCTCCACGGTCAAGATATTCAGATAAATTTTTGTTTTCATCTAAAGTAAGTGAATCAGATACGCCACCCATAAGGACGGCATTTATATCTGAAGTAATGGGTTCAGCTAAATTCACAGGTCTCACACTATAACGTTGGTTTAGCACATTTTGAATAGTTTGAAACTGAACGGACTGTGACTCTATTACAGCAATACCAATTACAGGTTTATTGGTTTCAACCAATTTTTTGATTTTGGTTGTGATCTCATATTCTAATCCAGTGGTCGTTTGAATGACTGGAAGCACTTCCTTCTTGTCTTCATATAGTATTACAAGTCCCATAAGGACTCGTTTAACTTCCATTTTATCATTCTCAACAACTTGCATTTGCACAGGCATAATGCCAGCTTTTTGAGCTTCCTGTTCAATATCTTGGTCATCCTCTGGCCTGAAAAACTCAAATCTAATATTACCATCAGATATAGCCTCAAATTCCTCTAAAAGATCTTGTAAATAACGCCGATTATTTGCGTATTCACCTGGAAGATCATCTGAAAAATAAACCTTCATTGTAAGGAGGTCATCGACTTGCTCCACAACTGATTTACTTGAAGCCGATAATGAATACATGTCATTATCGGTAAGGTCCCAACGGAAAAACCAATTATTAGAAATTGCATTTAATAATAATAACATAACAAAAAGCAGTAACCCAGGAACGAAAACTGATTTTTTAAAATCAAAATTCTTAATTTGATCAAACATTACTTCCACCTCTTCATTTCAAGAGTTTGAATCGTAAGGAAAATGAAGAACCCTATCATTGAAAAGAAATAAACTAAATTTCTAGAATCAATTACACCTCTTGAAATATTAGATAAGTGGTAATCCACAGCTAAAAATTGGACAAACCCTGCAATAGAGTGAGGGACAAAAACTAATATTTTATCTAACATAAAAAATACAAGTACAATAAAAACTCCAATTATAAAAGCTACTACCTGATTCTCAGTTACACTGCTAGCATATGTTCCGATTGCTGCATAGGTGCCTCCCATCAAAGCTAACCCCAAATACCCGCTAAAAATGGCTCCATAATCCACATTCGTTCCAACAGAAATCAGTGTAAATAAATGAATGGAGGTTGCGACTAAACCTAATAAAATTAATGAAAATGCGGCGAGAAATTTTCCTACAACAAATTCATAAGTGTTAATTGGCATAGTAGACATTGTTTCCATTGTGCCAAGATTATTTTCACGTGCAATCAAACCCATTGATACCGCAGGAATGAAAAAAAGATAGACTAATGGAACAATATCAAAAAGAACCCTGAGATCTGATTGACCAAATAGAAAAAAAGTATTTGTAAAAAAATATCCATTAACAATAGCAAATATCACCAAAAAGATATAGGCCATAGGACTATTAAAGAACCCACCTAACTCTCGTCTACAAATAGTGCTAACATTACGCATTTGCATTATCCTCCATCGTCAAATCTCGGAATATATCTTCTAAGTTTGTTGTATGAGGATTCATCTTCAATATTGTCCATTTATTCTTCACAGCATATTTAAATAAATCTTCACGGGGATCCTTCTCTTTTCCATATTCAAATTGAATGTTTTGCACTCCATTATTCTCATCAAATGAAACAAATTTTACGGAAGGAAGTTTTGCTTGAACGTGCTCGATGCTTTCTTTAGTTGCACCTTTAACATCCATATGTAAAAGAACATTTCCTTTAGAACTACTCATAAGTTCACCACTGGTCCCATTAGCGACAATTTGGCCTTTATTTATAATAATAATTCGGTCTACAGTTGCTTCAATCTCCTGTAAAATATGGCTAGACATAAAAACTAGTTTTTCTTTACCAAGTTTTTTAATTAGCTCTCGAATCTCTACAATCTGGTTTGGATCAAGGCCAGTAACGGGTTCATCCAATATTAGAATTTTGGGGTCATGAATCATAGCTGCAGCCAGACCAATTCTTTGTTTATATCCTTTTGAACAGTCTGATATAGTTTTATGGACAACTCCACGCAAACCACATTGCTCTACAACTCTAGCAAGAGCTTCTTTAAATGCACGTCCGGAAATATTTCGTATAGTTGCTAAAAATTCAAGATATTCATAGACGCGCATCTCAGGATATAATGGATTTAATTCAGGTAGATATCCAATTTGTTTTTTTATCAAATGAATACCATCAATAATATCTAAGTCATTTACCTTGATTGAACCTTCGGTAGGTATTAAATATCCCGTCATCATTTTAAGCGTAGTGGTTTTCCCTGCGCCATTTGCACCTAAAAACCCTATAATTTCTCCGTCAAGCAAATCAAAAGATATTGATTTTACTGCCTCAACTGATCCATAGTTTTTAGATAGATCTGAAACTTGTATCACAGAATTATTCTCTCCTCAATATATTTTATTAATAGCATCTAATAATAAATGATTTAAATACAAATAAACTCAATAAAAGTTCCGGCGAACTTAAAATAAAACAATAAAAATATTCAATTGATGTTATTATTTATATTTTTTCAACAAATCTCTAATTATTCTTATATGTCTTGGCGAAGAACCACAGCAGGTACCTATGATACTAGGAGATTTTTTTATATATGATAACATTGTTTTTTTGAATGTATCATCTTTAATCACTGCACTCATTTCTCCATCAGGCTCTGGTTTAGTAAGACCAAGGTTGGGGTAAACACCCCATTCTAAATTCCAATTATCAATAAATGAATTCAATACCCTGTTTGTCATATCTATTGTGTTACAATTCAACATTAAACATGATATTTTATCTTTTACGATTGGAAAAATATCCTCTATCATATGTCCTGATAATAAATGGTTTTTGTCTTTTACAATTAAACTGAGATATAACTTTGAAACATTCTTTGAGGCTTCTATCGCTATTTTAATTTCTTCTAAGTGCCCCATTGTCTCTAAAAAAATATTGTTAATACCTGCCTCAATGAACCATTCCAATGTTTCGCCATATGAATCTTCCGATATTGATTTACCGGGAAACTCATCGGGCTCATAACAATCATTGATTGAAGTCACTGATCCAGCAATAATCTTTGGATTAACAGAGCGTGCTAACTCAATTGCTTTCATCAAACTCTCTTTGGCTCTTTCTGAAGCACGTTTTGGTGAATATTCTGCTCGGCGATACGACCAGGTAGTTGTTCTAAATGTATTTGTTGTGATTATATCAGCACCAGCATCTACATAATTTTGATGAATACCTTTTACAATTTCGGAAGCATTAATATTGGCCTCAGCAGACCATAACGGTAGAGGGAGTTTAACACCCTTATCCATGAGCTCTGTCCCCATCGCTCCATTGATGATTAAGATAGGTTCAGTTATCAATCCACACTCCAAATAGTTGATATAATGTGATTATTATTTTAACCATTGAAATATTTTCATAATAAAATAAAAAATAAGGTTTAAAATAATTAACGAAGTGAATGGGAAGTAAAATCTAAAATTTTCAGAACCCAAACGAATATCACCTGGCAAGCGACCTATCCATCCAAGCTTATCTGAAAATTGATTAATAATAAAACCAACAAGGATAAGACCTATCCCAAAATAGATTATCCATTTTCCAAGATCTCGCATATCAATAATTAATATTATTGAAAGTAATTTGAATGGAAATTATCAATTGCCATACCAAAATAAGTTCTATTTATTTAGATATAAATAATCTACAGCAAGTTGAGCCATTGATTTCATCCCATATTTGAGATTACGTTCATCCGCAAAAAAATATGGTGAATGGTTTGAATAAGCTTTTGAAGGATCTTCTGAAACACCATTAAAAAAATACAGACCTGGAGCATAATCAGTAAAAAAGGGGAAATCTTCTGCACCTGTAACAAAGGGCCTTACAAAAACATTTTCTTTGCCATAGACTCTACGAAGAGAGGGCAACATCTGTTCAGTTAATGATGGTTCATTATATGTTACTTTAGCGATATTACTGAAAATCTCTACTTTTGCTTTTGCGCCAGAAGCACTAGCAATCATTTCTACTTTATCTTTAATACTCTTATGAATTTGATCTCGAATTTTTTTCTTAAAAGTACGAATTGTACCCTCCATAACTACTTCTTCAGGAATAATATTATTACGAATACCTCCATGTATAGACCCAATTGTTACGACCGCTGGAACTTCAGTGATATCAACTTCTCTTGCAACAATTGTTTGTAATGACATTATTATTTGAGAAGAAACTACTATAGGGTCTACACCTCCCCATGGCTTTGCACCATGAGTTTGTACGCCAGTTACGGTTATCCTCATTCGTTCAGCAGCGGCCATTGTTGGACCAGACCGATACTGAGCTGTACCAATTAATCCTGGCCATGCGTGCAAACCAAAAATAGCGTCAACTTCAGGTTTTTCCATCACGCCTTCTTTAACCATAAGAGTTGCTCCGCCCTCCTCCCCTAAAGGAGCTCCTTCCTCAGCAGGTTGGAAAATAAATTTTACTGTACCTGGGAGGTCTTTACGAATACTAGCAAGAATCTCGGCTGCGCCCATCATTCCAGCAATATGATTATCATGGCCACAGGCATGCATAACATCCACTTCTTTATCTTGATAAATACCTTTTGCGTTAGATGCAAAAGGTAGCTTTACTTTTTCCTTAACAGGGAGCGCATCCATATCAGCTCTTAGAGCTACAACTTTACCAGGCTTACCTCCTTTTAATAACCCAACAACACCTGTATGAGCCACTCCTGTTTGTACTTCTATTCCAAGGCTCTTTAAATGCTTTGCTACCTTCTCCGCTGTTTTGAATTCTCTATTTGATAGTTCTGGATTTTGATGAAAATCTCTCCTCCAGGTAATTACTTTTTCCTCTAAACGATCAGCCATTTTATCAATTTTTTTATTAATCCGACCTGGGGTTTGTGCAATAAGAAATGAGAGGCTTACTAGAGCAAATAATATTTTTTTCATATTATATAACTAGTATTTCTGCAATTCACCATCACGGCGCTTTGCTTTTTTTACCATATTTTCAACATCTTTTAATAGTTGTTTAGCATCATAAACAATTCCATCTTTAATAGTATATTTTATTCCACCTACCCGTACAACTTCATTGTCATCACTGATTTTGACTGCCCCTGTCCCATACAATACTTTTAGATTGGCTAATGGGTTTTCATCAACTATAACTAAATCGGCTAAATAACCAGGCGCAACAACTCCAAAATCTGGTTTTGTTCCCAATGGTTTATGTAATGTTTCTGCACCATGCAAAGTAGCAGCTCGAATAACCTCTAAGGGATGAAAACCTGCTTCTTGCAATAGTTCCAATTCTTCTATGTAGCCAAATCCATATAGTTTATATATAAATCCAGAGTCAGACCCAGTCGTTACGCGCCCACCAGCATTTTTATATTCATTTAAAAATTGCATCCATACTTGATAAAATTTCTTCCAGGCAACCTCATCTTGTGTTGTCCAGTCAAACCAATATGATCCATGTGCTTGTCTACTTGGTGTATAATAATCCCACTGGGATGGTAAGGTATAGATATCATGCCAATCTGCATTTCTTGCATACATAACACTACGACCTGCTGCATAAATTGTCATAGTTGGATCCATAGTAAGGTCAAGTTCAATTAATTCTTTTTTTAGAGATTCCCATTTTTTCCCATTGGGTTTCACTAATGTCCATTGTCGAGCCACCTGGCCAAAACGATGCTGCTCATTGCTATAGTTCATATCTACAGGCCAAGGTTGAATATCATTATGCTCATACATGGATTCAAACAGACCATAATAATGGGTTTGCGTACCTAGGCCTAGGCGGGCTGCATCAAGAGTATTCATACGTGCTACTCCTGTTTGTGCTAAATGAGCAGTAGTTCCTAAGTTATGTTTTTTAGCTTCATCAATTAAGGCAGCCATTATTTCTGGGTCGTACGCACCTAGCTTTAAACCATCTATGCCTTTTTTTGCAGCATACTTAACCCACTTTCGCGCAGTCTCACCATCACGAATTGAGCCACCTTTCCAATCTTTCCCCTGGCCTGGACGTTGATATGCCCATATTCTTGGTGCCGTAATCTCATTTTTTGCGGAACGTTCTTTCTCACTTAAGCTAAACTCC
The DNA here is from genome assembly GCA_964428745.1 of uncultured bacterium. GTDB lineage: Bacteria > Fidelibacterota > Marinisomatia > Marinisomatales > TCS55. Next base: position 18,591 of record CAYRYZ010000002.1, read on the forward strand.
ATTGATCCAAGGCCAACTCCTCGAACGGTAGTCACTCCATGAGCTAGCCAAAGCTTATAAACGTACTCGGTATCTGGCGCTTTTTGAACACTTCCAGCATGAACATGCATATCATTAAATCCAGGTAAAACATATGAACCATGCGCATCGATCTCGTAATCTCCTTCTTTGGGCCGTCGCTTCTCATTTATTGGCACACCTGGATAGCCAACACCTGAAATAGATGTAATTCTATTTTTTTCAATAACAATATCTACCGGCCCTCTAGGGGGAGCACCAGCGCCGTCAATAACAGTTGCGCCCCTAATAATTAATCGGTTAAAAGGGCCCTCTCCTTCAGCTCGATCAGGGCCAGGTGCTATACCTTTACGATTTGTTTGAGCAATAACAACAGAACAGATAAATAATAAAATAGCGAATCGTTTTACTTGAATCATAACTTCCTCCTCAATAAAAATATTATTCTCCAATGAAAATCAGATATATAACAGGTTTAATATAATCATGCTTCAGTTGATAATTCATTAATCCTTTTTAAAGCATGGTTATATTCGTTCGTATTTCCTCTTTTTTTTGCACCTTTAGAATATACATTCCATTTTTTTTTCAGCATGGATCGTATACCTGCAAGTTGTGTATTAGAAAAATTATTGTTAATTAATTTTTCTAATACATCTATACGATATTTTTCAATTCCTCCAGAAACCTTAGATAATTGGTCTTTATGTCCGCCGTATTTTTTTATTAAAGGCATATCTAAATATAATATTGGAAATTTTGCTGAAATTCTAAGCCATAGATCATAATCCTCACAGATAGTGAACATTTCATCAAAATACCCAGCTTGATCTAGTATTGATTTGTGAAATATAATTGAAGATGGTGAGATACGACACATATCTAAAGATTTAAAAAAAATATTGCCCCCAAATTTTTGATGTTTTTTCATTTGATTCACGCGTGTACCATTTCTAATCCAAATCTCATTTGTATGACAACATAAATAATCAAGATTAGACTCTAAATATTCAACCTGTTTATGAATTTTATCAGGTAACCACTCATCATCAGAATCCAATAATGCAATCCAATTAGACTTCGCTTCTTTAATTCCACAATTGCGGGCTGAGCTCACACCTGAATTACTTTGGGATATGAAATTTATTTTTGGATAGTGTTGGTTAATCCATTCTTTAGTCCCATCAGTAGAGCCATCATCAACAAGTATTATTTCATCTACATTGTAGCTTTGATCGTAAACAGAATCAATTGCTCTTCCTAATGTGTGTTTACGGTTATAGGTTGGAATAATCGTTGATATTTCAAAGGATTTATTCAAACAAATGACTTGGATAAATTGATGATTTAATCAATTCATTAATTTTTCTTTTAACCACAGGTTGATCATCCTTATATGTCACTCCAAACCAAGATGCATTACTTCTAAGAACATGTACATCTTCAACCTTATCCTGGATAAGGTTATTGATAACGGATGGAATTAAATATTCACTTTTTAATTCATTACCTTCAGCATTGAGAAAATCAACAAAGCCTTTCGATAAGTAAGTGAATAGTGACGGTGTAAAACCCCACATATTCATTGAAACAGGTTCACTACCATCAAATGAAATATCTCGATTAGATAGAATCATATTCTCCTTTTCTTCAATATCTTCAGTCTCAATAACCGACTTTAATTTATCCTTTTCTGTGCTACATACTCCTCTTGTAACGGCTCCATGTGATGACAGCGTTTTATCTAATTTAAATGCCACCATACTGAATTGATTTCCTCCATTAATATAATAATCTGCAATTACATTAAAAGATTCTCTACCATAAAAATCATCCCCATTAATCACTACAAAAGGCTCACGAATTAATTCTTTTGCAGATAAAATAGCATGTCCCGTACCCCAGGGCTTTTCTCTACCATCTGGGCTTGTAAAACCACTTGGTAAGGCGCTAATCTCTTGAAAAGCAAATTTCACATCAATTTTTTTAGCATATTTACTTGAGACTTGAGATTTAAATTGATCTTCAAAATCTTTTCTGATAATAAAAACAACTTTTGTGAAGCCAGCTTTTATAGCATCATATACTGAATAATCAATGATGGTCTCGCCATTAGGACCTACTTGATCAAGCTGTTTTAAGCCCCCATATCTTGAGCCCATTCCTGCCGCCATGACTAAAAGAGCTAGATTACCCACTGCTTATATATCCTTTCTTCTAAATTATTTTTCAATTCTTGTACCTTGGTCAGAACAAATTATATATGATTTTCCGCCAGCATCTTCAATTGCTTTTGCTACTCTTTCTGGGTTTTCAGGAGCATAAGCAAACATACATCCTCCACCACCTGAACCATTGATCTTCCCTCCATAAGCACCTGCATTTAATGCAACGTTTATCATATCATCTACTTTATCCGTACTTATATGAAGTATGTCTCGTAAAACCGATTGGTGATCGTTTAGCAAACTCCCGATCATCTTATGATCTATTTTATCTTTTTTCAACTCCACTATAGCTTGATTGAGGATTTCTTTGTTTCTTATTGTACCAAAATATAATTCTTTTTCATCTTCATCTAAATTGGTTAGATCATGATTTGCATTACATGACTGAAAATCAATCCCAGGATTATGGAATTCTAGCTTCTTTATTATTTCTAATCTTGAATCTCTGCAGCGGGATAATATACCTATCGTATCTTTTGGCTGTAATGAATCACCAAGTACAAATGTTCCTAATTCTGGATTTATTTTATCAACTACAATCCCTGAGTTTGATTCAAGGTAAATAAAGTCACCTATAGATGTTGTATATTGATCCATCATCCCTCCTGGCTCTTCAAACTCTAATGTTTCTGCTTTATAGGAAACTTCTGCAATTTTATTTAAATCCCAGTCTGCAGGTTCATCAGCCATTCTTGATAAAAAATGAACCCAGCTAACCATTATAGCAGATGAGCTACTAGTGCCAGCTTGAAAAGGAATTTTACTAGATACCTCACAATTAAATCCATGTGAAAAGCTTAAACCCTCATTCAAACAAATTTTAATACCACTTTTATAATAATCTCTTTGACAATCGTAATCTAAATTATCTAAAGAAAATGACTCCGAATCATTTAAGTCAGGTTTATGAATTGTAACTTGTTGATTTGCGACTTTTTCTCCTTTAATATAACTACGAAGAGAAATTGCCATAGCTATAATGGGTAAGCCAAGATAATCCTGATGCTCACCAAACAAGCAAATTCTACCAGGAGTGCTTATTTCCAAAGTTGTTTTAGTCCAAACCCGGATATAATTGATAGAGCAATAAGCATATATCCTATCGAGTTGCCATAGATCAATTGACCTACACCAATAAGTATGCTATAAACTGCTATACATCCTAAAATCATTAATAATATACCTTTTGGCAATAACCAAGGTTCTCCTGTAGTCATTGAATACTTAGACCAGCCGGGTCCGCCAGGATTAATCTTTTTTACAAAATTTTGAAGTGTTTTTTCATCATCTGGAGGCGTAACAAAAGTAGCAACAAGCCACACTATAGTTGTAAGTATTGCCCCAAGAACAATTTTTTCCCATTCTTCTAATGATGAATTTCCAAAATTGAAATAAGCAGCTATAACTAGTGAGCTTATCATGGCCACAATTTCAGTGTATGCATTAATCCGCCACCAGAACCAACGTAAAATATAGATTAGGCCTGTTCCTGCTCCAATCATCAGTAATAAAGTAAATGCTTGTCCTGCGCTAGTAAGGAATAAACCAAGTCCTCCGCCAAGAAAAATTGATAGAATTGTAAACAACCTACCAACTCTAACTAAATCTTTGTCAGATGCATCCGGCTTAATAAATCGATGATAAAAATCATTAACTAGATAACTCGCACCCAAATTTAATTGAGTAGACATCGTGCTCATAAATGCTGCAATAAGCGAAGCTGCAACTAATCCCAGAAGTCCCGAAGGTAATAAACTTAGCATAGCAGGGTAAGCTACATCATGACCCAATTTATCTACAGGTAAATTGGGAAATGCTTTCTGTATGTCACTTAACTCTGGAAAAATTATTAAAGAGGATAAGGCAATCAATATCCAAGGCCATGGACGTAGTGCATAATGTGCAATATTAAATAGAAAGGTGGCGCTTACAGCATTATCTTCATCTTTAGCAGAGAACATTCTTTGGGCAATATATCCTCCACCTCCAGGCTCAGCACCAGGATAATAACTTGCCCACCATTGAACTGCCAAAGGTACTAGCATTACAGGAACCCATACATTCGGATCTGAAAAACTTGGAAGAATGGAAAGTTTATCTATTACATTTGAATGTGTTATCAGTTGAGCTAGCCCTCCCACTTCAGGCAATCCTATAATAAAAAGCATTGCCCAAACAGATCCTACCATTGCTAAAATAAATTGAATAAAATCTGTAATAATTACAGCTTTAAGTCCACCCATGGTTGAATAAGCTAATGTGATTGAACATGCGATGGCAAGAGTCATCCATCCTGGCCATCCCAGTACAATCTCTCCAAACTTTACCGCTGCCAAACTAACAGTGCCCATCACAAGGACATTAAAAATTAACCCCAGGTATAATGCGCGAAATCCTCTTAAAAATGCTGCAGCCTTGCCACTATACCTAAGCTCATAAAACTCAATATCTGTTAAGACTCCAGAACGATGCCACAATTTAGCATAAACGAAAACAGTTAACATCCCTGTCAATAAGAATGCCCACCAACTCCAATTACCTGAGACTCCTTTCTGTCTTACCAAATCAGTAACAAGGTTCGGTGTATCCGTAGAAAATGTAGTTGCTACCATACTTACGCCTAATAACCACCAAGGCATATTTCTACCAGCTAAGAAGAAGGACTTTGTATCTTTACCGGCTTTTTTTGAGGACCAAATTCCAATAGTCAAAGATAAAATAAAATATAGGCCGACTATGACCCAATCAAGTGTAGAAAGTGTCATCTAATAACGATCATCCAAACCAAAGATTGGTTTATTATTCTTCCATTTTCCTCGAGTAAAATCTGGAATTTTTATTGATGTACTATTAAGTTTTATTGATTTTTCTGACAATGGAACGATCACGCTCATACTTACAGCATCATAGACATCAATTACAGGGACATTTTTACCTTTTAAAGCTTCAACAAAAGCTCGCACAATAAAAAAATCCATACCTCCATGGCCAGAACCTGTTGCTTGATTCTCAAATCTTTTCCAGAGAGGGTGATCATTTGCTTTTAGGTATTCTTCATCAGATTCCCATTTATGATTTGTAGCGCTCTTTCCTTCAATATATATTGATTTATTATCCTTCATCCACAAACCTTGAGTTCCTTGGACACGAAAATTTAAAGAGTATGGTCTTGGTGAATTAGTATCATGACTTAACATAATAGTCTGACCTTTCGCACATTTAATTACTGTCGTAACTACATCACCTAATTTAAAATTTATTTTGGCGTTAGGATGATCTTCACCACCATGCTCAACAATATAATTATGTAATCCTCGACTCTGAGAAGCGGTTGATGTGAGATGGATCATGCGGTTTCCACGATTAATATTAAGCATTGGACTGATGGGACCCAATCCATGGGTAGGATAAAGGTCGGCATTCCTATCTACAGAATGCTGTGTCCTCCAACGTGCTTCGGAGAACCCTTTTTCACCAAATTCAACTCCTCCTCCATATGCACTCTTACCATCATTAAATTTTACATGGCGTAAGTCATGTTGATAACCACCTTGGCAATGAATTAACTCTCCAAAAAATCCTTTCCTTACCATATTAAGAACTGCCATAATATCTCGGCGATAATTAACATTCTCCATTATCATACAAAGTTTATTTTTTTTCTCAGAGGTATTAACTAAATCCCAACATTCATTTACTGTTAAGGCAGCTGGAACTTCGGTCCCAACATGAATATTATTTTCCATAGCAGAAATAGCCATAGGATGATGCCATTCCCAAGGCGTTGCAATATATACACCATCTAGGTCTTCCTTTGATAGCATATTCCTAAAATCTTCTGGACCATCTTTATAGATCTTTGGCATCGGTCGCCCTTGTTTTTCAAAAACATTTAAAACCATATCAATCATTTTATTATCGATATCACAAATAACGGGTATGTCTAAATCAGGACGGTCTAATAATAATCGTGTCATCCCTTGGCCTCTAAGTCCAGTACCTATCACACCAACTTGTAATTTATTTGATGCTGAAGCGAACAAACTTGATGGCATTATTGATGCTGCGGTACCAAGCACTGCTGACGTTTTAATAAAATTTCTACGATTCATAATTTTTTTCATATTAACTCCTTATTAAAAATAAACCCATCCTTTAATGGATCATCAGGATTAATAAAAAATGTATTTATCCCAGTAATGTAAGCACCTCCAGTCACCTGAGGGATAATTGCGTTATATTTTCCATATTCGATTGCTCTATCAATCTTAACTGAAAAAGTGGAACCCAAAATGCTTTCGATGGTTATTGATTCGCCCAGCTTTATTTCATTACGTTTATAATGAATAGCTGCACGTGCGCTTACTCCAGTACCAGTAGGACTACGATCCAGTTCTCCATCAGCAAAAATACAGACATTGCGACTATGATTTGTTGAGTCTTGAGCTAAATCAGTAAAAATAGTACCATATAGAAAGTTCATCTCAGGTTCTATTGGATGTTTAATTTCCACTGAATTCATAATTGCATGTTTAATTCTCATTCCTTTATCAATAAGTGCATCATGATATTGTTCCGTACACTTTAATTTCACTTGATCTACGTTGACAATAGCATAGTATGCTCCGCCAAATGCTAAATCATATTGTACACTACCAATTTCAGGAATATCAATAGTTGCATCTAGGGATTGAACAAAAGAAGGCACATTCTGAAAACGAATACTTTTAACATTACCATTGTCTATTTTTGCAAAAGACTCAATATATCCTGAAGGAACATCCATTTTAACTGTTGTTTCAGGCTCAACCATTTGAATGAAACCCATTTCGATTAATACTTTAGTTAAGGCTATGACAGCATGGCCGCAACCTGTAGAATATCCTTCATTATGCATGAAAATGACACCTATATCAGCCTCTGGTGAATCTGGCTCAACAAGAATAGCACCATACATGTTAGCGTGTCCGCGTGGCTCCCAAATAATGGCTTTTCGAATATGATCGTAGTTTAACAATGCATCGCTACGCTTCTCTAGAAGAGTTTTACCTTTTAATTTTGGGTAACCGTCTATAATTATACGGAGAGGTTCTCCACCCGTGTGAGCTTCAATAGTTTTTATCTTCATCCAGTCGTCAGGAACGGAATATTTATTTATTCTATCTAACCTGATCAAAATATTCTCTATTGAGCCGCTAATGTTAATAAGACATAGATACCTACAGTTGTAGACATAATTGCAATAGAAGCCTGTTTCGCTTTCGGCCATGGTGTCATATCAACAGGCGGTGGGTCTCTTTGATCACTTATGGCAATTTCTTCATCAGTTTTTGGTTTTATTTTCCCAATAATTAGCATCACTACAATTGCAGAAAGAAAACTGATAAAATATCCATGCAGATAGTGTAATTCTCCTCCAGAATCAGCAAAAAATGGAGGAACATTTTTGACATTAACAAATGTAAAGAATGAATAAAATAACATTCCTACAATCATCCCCACTTTTGCGGCTATGGCGGGGACATGCTTGGTCGTAATACCCAATAAAAAGATACCAATAATTGGAACACTATATAACCCATTTACTTTTTGAAGATATTCAAAAATAGACTGCATTTTTCCTAACATAGGAGCAATAATTATAGATGTAGCAGCCAATGCAATTCCAAACTTCTTACCAACGGATACAATTTTTTCTTCATTTGCTTCTCTATTGATATAACCCTTATAAAATTGAAGTGAGAATAATGTAGAAGCGCTGTTTATTGCTGAATTGTAAGAACTTAGTATGGACCCCATCAGAACTGCAGCGAAGAGGCCTAAAGACCAATCTGGTAATACATATCGTACAATTGCGCCATATACCTGGTCTTGTCTATCTATGTTAAGGTCTGTCATATGCAACGCAATAATCCCAGGGAGACAGAGCATTAAAGGCCCTATTAGTTTCATGGCCGATGCAAATAATACGCCTTTTTGACCCTCCTCCAAACTCTTTGCTGCCATAGCTCTTTGCACAATAACCTGATTAGTGGACCAATAGAATACTTGAATAAACATCATTCCTGTTAAAAGAGTCGGCCACGGAACCGATACTATATTGCCATCCGTATTTTTTTGAGTTAATACAGATAGGTACTCAGAATTATTACGGGCTAATGTTCCAATCCCTTCAAAAAAAGATCCATTCCCAAGTGCACACAATCCCAATACTGGGATAGCTAATCCACCAATTAATAAGCCAATACCATTTAATGTATCACTGACTGCTACTGACTTTAAACCGCCAACAATAGCATATGCACTACCAAGAATTCCAATGGTAGCTACAACAGTCCATAAAGATAAATTTAAATCAAACATTCCAATCAGTGCTAATGAACCTGTGTATAACACAACTGGCAAAAGCACTGTAACATATCCAAATAAAAATAAACCTGACACCATTGACCTTGTAGTTTTATCAAATCGTTTTTCTAGGAAAGCTGGGGTTGTTGTAAATCCGCTAGCAAGATATTGGGGAAGAAAAACCAGTGCCGTTGCAATCATTGCAAATGCAGCCAAAGCCTCCCAAGCAACACCTACAAGAGCTTTATCTCCATATACCGCACCATTTAATCCAACTAATTGCTCCGTTGATAAGTTAGTTAATAATAAAGACCCTGCAACTATAGGCCATCCCAAAGCCCGGCCTCCAGTAAAATATTCCTCGCTAGCATTATCAGATTTTTTCAAACCTTGCACAATACGATAAGTAAAAAATCCTACAGCACTAGTAGCTAATATAAAAGTGACTATTGATATTGCATTCATCTTCTCGCCTTAATTAATCATTAAACCTTAATTTTGAAAGCTTCTCGATATCTTTGTCATCACTAAAGGGAACAAGTATAAAAGAAAATTCAAAGTTTTGGGGATATAAAGTATATCTATCAAGAGGTTTTGCTCCCCAGCTATTATCTCCTCCAACACCCATTTGTTTGTAATCAATGAGCCAATCTACTTGATCTTTAGGGAATAAATCGATTTTTCCGTGTCGTTGGGTTCCGGGGTAATAATCAAGATCGGAATAAGGATATTGATGCACACTTCCATCAAAATGTGGTAACCCAATCGCCATTAATCCATTTTGACCATTTGAAAGGGTCATCCAAAAAACATCGGTCTTATTCCCTGTTTCCTGAGGTCTTACATATTGGAAAGTTTGCTCCCATACTGATCCAGAATAATAACCGATTGCTGCAGAAGTTTTTCTATCCCAGTAAGATTCATGAGGTCCTCTACCATACCAAGTTAAATCATTATAATCTTTTGGTAGTGAAAATTTCATTCCAAAACGTGGGATTTCAGGCAAAGAATTATCCTCTAATTCCATATTTTGTTTTACTAGAACTGCGCCATTGCCAAATACATTGTAATTAGATATCACAGTGGTTTTAGACAAACTATCTTTTGATACAATATCGATATGAACAACATTATTAATTAACGAACTTTTAAATGATATAGTTGTCATTCTTTGACCAGCATTTTTCCAAACCTGTGTCCTATTAGGCATCTGATTGCCTAAATCATTATCGTTCGGAGCACGCCAAAAATGTAATTGTGATGGAGAGATGAAGAGGTCAATACTATCACCTACAGTAAATTCAGTAATCTGCCCTGATCTTTTATTAAACGAAATTTTAAAATTTTCTGAATACGCTTCAAGGCTAGAATCATCCTCAAATATATTTATTTGCGGTAATAATAATGGATTTTGTGCAATTGAGTTTTTATAAATGGGTAATTCAAACTGCTCCCATGCGACAAGATGATTTTTTGTTAACAAAGCGCTATTATTTTTTGTTTTTGCTTTAACTTTCAAAAAATAATGGACCCCAGGTTTAATATTGATACTTGATATATCAAAATAAATAGTTTGAGATTTCCCTGGTTTTATATCCAAGTTTGCTAAATTCCCCGATCTAAGAGTTCTATTATCACCATTTATAGTCCATGAAAATTTGAGATGTGATAAATTGAGGAAATCATAGTTGTTTGTTACTGTGATAATTCCTCTACTCAAATCTTTTGCTTTAAACTTTATCGGTTGATATATTTTTTTTACTTCATAAATATGTGGATTTAAACTGCGATCTGCTGCGACTAAACCATTTGCGCAAAAGTTTGAATCATTTTCAACAAACTCTAAACCAACATCGCCACCGTAAGCCCAATAATCTTTACCTGATGAATGAGTTTTCGATATCACTTGATCTGCCCAATCCCAAATAAAGCCACCCTGAAGCAAGTCATATTTTTCAAAAGTTTCCCAATAATCAATTAAGTTACCAACGCTATTACCCATGGCATGGGCATATTCACATAAAATAAGAGGTCGATCCGTATGTTTTTCAGCATAATCAGCTATAAATTCAATATTCTTATACATAGGGAAAACCACATCAGTATGAAAATTATCTTCAGCAGGCTCATATACAACAGGTCGGGTTGGGTCTTTGCTTTTCAATACATTATATAGGTTAACAAAATTTTGACCATCACCTGCTTCATTGCCCATTGACCACATAATGATAGATGGTTGATTTTTGTCTCTTTCAAGCATTCGAATACCTCTGTCTATCCACTGTGATGTCCATGTCGTATCATTGGTGATGAAACCAAAGCTACTTTTATGAAATCTCATACCATGTGCTTCAATATTGGCCTCATCTACTACGTATAATCCATATTGATTACATAGTTCGTACCATCTTTCTTGATTAGGGTAATGTGATGCTCTAACTGCATTAATATTATGCTCCTTCATTAATTTTATATCTTCAATCATAGATGATTCAGTTATTGACCTACCTCTAACCGGATCCCACTCATGGCGATTAACGCCTCTAAACATTATTGGTTGACCATTAATTTTGAAAAGACCATTGCTGATTTCAACTTTCCTAAATCCCACTTGATGATTCATTGTTTCAATTAAATCACCTTCAGTATTTAACAAAGAAAGTTGCAATTCATATAGATAAGGATCTTCTGCAGACCACTGCTTGACTCGCCTAACGCTTGATTGAATAAAAATAGAAGTAAGCGAATCTATCGGCACAATTTTTGTGGAATCAAAAATACTGCGGTTTCTTCTTTGAGGCTCTATTAGCTTAGCTCGTACTATTAATTGATTTATATCATCATTTTTATTTTCTAAATCTATATTGAGAGAAAAAAGTCCTTTTCTGTATGTTGAATCAAGGTCAGCTTTAATTAAAAAATCCGTAATCCTACTTTTATTGCGACTATATAGATAGACATCCCTTTCTAATCCACTTATTCTCCAGGTATCTTGACCTTCTAAATAAGACCCATCGGAAAATCGATACACTTCAACCGCTAATTGATTTTGCCCCACTCTAACAAAATCAGTTATATTAAACTCAGCGGGTGTCTTTGATCCTTGACTATATCCAACATATTTTTCATTAATCCAAAGGTGAAAGGCTGATCTTACGCTACCAAAGTGAATATATACATCTCGATCTAGCCAATTTCTTTTCATTTCAAAAGTTTTCCGATATGAGCCAACTGCATTATAATTATGAGGCACATAAGGCGGTTTGGGATCAAATGGATATTCTTCATCTAAGTAAATGGGAAATGAATGCCCTTGAAGTTCCCAACTGCCAGGTACCATAATTTCTGACCATTTAGAATCATCGAAATCATATTGATAAAAATCTATTGGACGTTTTTTGGGATTCGGCGATAGATTGAATTTCCACTTTCCATTTAAATCGTAAAAGTTTTCAGATTTATTACGATTATTATCCTTCGCTAATTTTTCAGATTCAAATGCAAAAAAATGCGACCTAGGTGGAAGCTTATTAATTGAAAAAATATTTGGATTTTCCCATTCAAGACTTTTACCGAAGTCACAGCTGAATATCATACTTGCCAATATGCAAATAAAGATTATTTTTATTCTAACTATCATAATTCTTATCAAAGATTGTCTTCAAATTAATTACTAATTCATTTGCATTTTCAAGATTAAAAACCATGGGTGGTTTAATTTTCAAAACATTATGATCTGGGCCATCTATGCTAATTAATATACCTGCATCTTTCATTTGATTCACTATCTTAGCAGCTAAAGTTTTATTTGGTTTCAATGTATCAGTATTGCTTATCAACTCAATACCAATAAATAATCCTTGACCTCTTATCTGACCAATAAAAGTGTATTTAGATTGAAGTTTAAACAATTCTTCTATCAAATAGCTTCCTACTATTTCCGCATTTTCTTGTAACCCCTCATCTTCAATTACATCAAGTACTGCTTCACCAATAGCACAAGACACTGGATTCCCACCATATGAATTGAAATACTCCATGCCATTATTAAATTGATCTGCAATTTCTTTTGTTGTTACGACTGCTGATAAAGGATGACCATTACCTATTGATTTACCAAGTGTAACAATATCTGGGATCACACCACATGTTTCAAATCCCCAAAAATCGGTTCCCATACGGCCAAATCCAATCTGAACTTCGTCTGCAATACAGAGGCCACCAGACTTACGAACTAATTCGAATGATTTTTTTAAAAATCCTTCTGGCAACACTATTTGTCCTCCACATCCCATTAAAGCTTCTACAAAAAATGCTGACAGCGTTTTACTACTATCATTTATTTTATAAATAACCTTCTTTACTTCATTAACATAATCTGCAGTACAATTATCTCCTTTATAAATACCTCGGAATGAATCTGGAAGTGGAATCGAGTATACAAAATCTGGGGGGCCTTCACCTCCTGGCGCATTATGCTTATAAGGGCTTATTTCAATTAATGACGAAAGATGTCCATGATAAGCTCCATCAAGAACAATTGTCTCCTTTGATCCAGTTATGCATCTTGCAATTCTAAGAGCAAGGTCATTGGATTCGCTTCCTGAATTAGTAAAAAAACAAACGTCCAACCCATCAGGTAATTTTTTTGTTAATAATTTTGCATATCGCACTATTGTTTCATCTAAATATCGTGTATTTGTATTGAGAAGGGCATTTTGTTCCATTGCAGCACTCACAACTTTTGGATGGCAATGTCCTACATGTTGAATATTATTTACTGCGTCTAAATAGCGTAAACCTTCAGCATCATACAAATATTGTCCCTCACCTCTAACAATATGGATTGGATCTTCATATGATAAGCTCAAAGAAGGGCTTAGATATTGTTTTCTTAATTCTAGAATTTTTTTATGATTGGACATGTTCCGTTAATTCATTTTCCCATTTACTGATATTATCGTCTAACATATTAATTAAAAAATTTCTGGCTTTTGATTCGGATACAATCAGATATTTATTTTTTGGAAACATTTTTTTTCTATAAGTCGCCATTGAAATCGAAATGCAAAGTCTTAAACACATAAGATAGACTACCGATTTCAACTCATAGATATTAAGCGGCATTATTTCATTGTACCCCTTTAAGATAGAAGCTATTAATGGTAACGGATTGTCTTTTTCAATAGCAACATAAGCCATCGAAACCGCAGGTTCTAATGCTCGATAGGAATATATCATATCACCAAAGTCAATAATTCCGGCAATCTTTCGACTAGAATTAATAATAATATTTTGGTCATTTCCATCATTGTGTATTATCATTTTTTTCAAGTGTTTGTCATTAATCAACACTTGCTTATTATAAAGATCTAAGTAATGACTAATCATTTTCTGATCGGTCTTATTTTGAGCTATTTGCGAGTATAATTCATTAGTACATCTGGCATTCCAAACGAAAGTGCGGTGTGCTTCTGGGTGGTCATACCCTTCTAAAGCTAAATCTAGACACCCCAAAAATTTGCCCAAATCAAAAAGCAAATCTGAACCATATTCTATATCTTTAAGAAATTCGCCATCCACATACCTTAATAATCTTACAGAGTAGCATATTTTATTTTTTTCAATTTGGAGTATTTTTTGTCCACTATTGGATTCGATTGGATGGGTCAAATCAATATGAGGGGTTTTTTGATAAATATATTGCATTGCCTCATTTTGCATATCTAAAACATTTATATCTTCCATAGAGTTTGAGATTTTTAGTACAAAATTTCTATTGGGCGATTTAATCAAAAAGTTTTGGTCTCTATCACTAACTAATGAATCTGCAGATCCATTAACACCAAAATGATCTGAAGCTATTCTCTCAGCATCCTTAATAGAGAAGTTTGGAGCTGGCGTATCAAAAACACTTGTCACGGATAAGAATATAAAATTAATAAATACAAAATATTACTATTGTTCATCAGGATTACATTATTTGAAATAATTAATACTAATAATCAAGACATAATTTCTTCAATTTCTTCAACTGTTCGAGGTATGTGTGGACCGAGGATACGATATCCTTGTTCAGTAATAACTATATTGTCTTCGATTCGAATACCTCCAAAATCTATAAACCTGCCTAATGAATCATAATTAATAAATTCATTATATTTATTTTCGGCATTCCACTGATCAATTAAGTGAGGAATAAAATAGATACCAGGCTCAACTGTAAGTACAAACCCTTCCACTAATTCTTTGGCCAGTCTTAAATAAGCTAATCCAAATTGATCGCTTCGATCATTTATTTCATTATATCCAACAAGGTCTTCGCCAAGGCCTTCCATATCATGAACATCTAGACCTAACATATGTCCCAACCCATGTGGGAAAAACAATGCATGTGCTCCTGCTGCTACAGCATCATCAGGGTTTCCTCTCATAATTCCCATATTAGTTAATCCTTCCACTGCTATTCTAGATGCTGTTAAATGAGCATCCTTATAAGAATTCCCTGGTTTACAATAATTAAATGCTGAATCCTGCATATTCCAGACAATATTATATATATCTTTCTGTATATCTGTAAACTTTCCGTTTACTGGAAATGTCCTTGTAACATCACTTGCATAATGAAGAGGCGATTCTGCTCCCGAATCATTTAGCGCAAGCTGACCAGAGCGCATGGTATTTATATAATTATTATTATGCAATATTTCACCATGTACAGTAAAGATTATTGGATATGCAAGACGTCTCCCGTTCTCCAATGCATAGCCTTCAATTTTACCCACTATTTTTTGTTCTGAAATACCATCTCCTGTTTGACGCATAGCTATTTTATGCATTTCTGCCGTTACATCAAGAGCTGACTCTATCTCTTCTAATTCATTTTCAGTTTTTATTGATCTCTGGGAAATAACTTTCATTATTAATGATTTTGAAGCATCAGTTTTACTACTATTAAGTAAGGATTGTAAAAACATCTCTTGATCTTCTCGATACAATGGCAAAAAATGAATTGGATTAGATTTTAATAGATAGGATGATAATTTTTCTGAAGAAAATACTCTTTGAATTCCTGAAGTCTCGGCCATTTCAGAAACAGAAGTTCGTTCACCTTCCCAAACTATATCTTGAACTGTTAGGTCATCAGCAAATAACATTGATTCTCCAGAGTTGGAATCAATTATCATATTTAACCCTGGATGGTCAAGTCCACAATAATAAAGAAAATTGCTATCTTGTCTAAAACGCAAATAATTTGAAGGATAGTTCATTGGTAATTGTGAATTACCCATTAATAATATTAATCCATCATCTATACCTTCAGCGAGTGTTTTTCGCCTTTTATCATATATTTCAGCACTAAACATCAGTTTAACCAACCTCTCTTAAATAAATTTATTATAATCAATATTGAAACGATAAAATAAATAAAAAAAATAATTAGAACTGTTGATTTTGCTAGTATCTTTTTCAAAATGACCAGTAAAAATGTATCCTAGGATTTTCTTTTAAATTATTTATTCTAATTTTTATCCCACCATCATCAATTTTTTGTAATGTTTTCTTCTGTGCATCATTACCAAAACCTTTTCCTAAAGCTATCCCTAAACTCGCACCAAAAATTACATCACTTAAATAGTGCTTATTATCGTGAATACGGCTTAAACCTGTCAACCCAGCTAATAAATATGCGGGTACGCCTATTTTACTTCCATATAAATCATCTGCAATTGTTGCTGCAAGAAAACTGCTTGAGGTATGCCCCGAAGGAAAAGACCTTCTGTTAGCCCCATCTGGCCGGATTCTCCCTGTAATAAATTTTATACCATAGGTACAAAGACCATTTGCAATAATTGCTGATGTAGCATAATTAAACTCATCACTTCCTAACTTAAGCCTACTTAGTATAATAAACTGTCCAGCTATGCCCCAATAATCACCAAGTTTTGCTGCACTTTTTCCTAGAATTTTCCCTTGATATACTTCTTGAATTTTATCATCGTACTTAGTTGAGATTCCCGACCCCAGTAATCCTCCAATTAAAATCAAATTTGATGGGTTATTATTTATAGTATATGAAATACCTGATTTTATTTGATTAATCGAGATTGCTTGACCATACAAATCGGAGCTTGCAATTAGTTCAAACAACAATAATAAATAAATAAATAAACTATTTTTCACTACCAAAATTAATAATTTATGTTAAGTACTAATAACTTATTACAGATATTGAATAAGTTTTAAATTTAACCATGTCATTAATAAATATTAATGCACCCTCTTAAACAACTAATTAGTAATTCGGATTTGATGGAATCCTTAGCTAAAGAATATGGCACCCCACTATACGTATACGATGCGAATAGAATAATAAATAATGTAAATATACTTAAAACAGGACTTTCTAAATACTTTCACAAGTCCCACATTTGTTATGCAGTAAAATCAAACAGTAACCCACACCTCCTAAAAACAATGCTTAAAACTTGTTCTGATATGGGAGGAGATTGTTCAAGTCCAGGGGACATATACGCAGCTGAGTTAGCAGGGATGAACCTTTCAAAATGTATCTACACAGGGAATTATGAATCTCCAAAGGATCTTCTTAAGGCGCTTGATAAAGGATGTAACATTAACTTAGATGATGAAACATCACTTCATCGTTTACTGCAAATAAAGCAACCCGAAAGAATATCATTTAGGTTAAATCCTGGCTTTGGGAAGGGGACTTTCTCTCAAATTACTACTGCCGGGAAAGAAGCAAAATTTGGAATCCCAACTGATAAAATAATTCAAGCATATAAAAAGGCAAAAGAGGCTGGGATTAAGAAATTTGGTATCCAATGTATGGTTGGCTCAGGTAACTTAGATCAGACTCACTTCATTGAGGTTTTAACTGCTATTTTGAATCAGACTAAATCGATTGAATCTGAGACTAATATAGTATTTGATTTTATCAGTATGGGTGGAGGATTTGGCATACCATATCGTGATGAGGAAAAACCAATTAACTTCGATCAGCTTTTTTTAGCCCTATCTGATGTTTATTACAATACTTTTATTGACAAAGAAAATGCGCCTGCATTATGGATCGAACCAGGGAAATCCATTATAGGCGATTCAGGTATTATTTTATCGAGCGTTACCGGAACAAAAAATAGTTATAAAAATTTTATCGGAATTGATGCAGGAATGGAAACATTAATGCGGCCAGCTTTATATGGTGCATACCATCGAATTTATAAAGTTGGTAATCAAGTTGAAGACAAAGGTACATATGATTTTACTGGACAAATATGCGAAAATACTGATCGAATTGCAGTCCAAAGACCATTCCAGAAAGTCAATGAAGGTGATCTTATCGCTATAATGGATGCAGGAGCTTATGGTTATTCAATGTCAAATAATTTTAATACCAGACCAAGAGCTGCTGAAATATTATTAGAGCAGGGTTCCGTGAAACTGATTCGCAAAAGAGAAACCATTAATGATATATTTACCCTTTGTGATGTATAAAACTTTCATATTCATAATATTGTTTTCATTTGGATTTGGGCAAGAGAATTTCAAAAGTATCCATCAAATTGAGTTAAACTATAATAAAGAGAATTACCTTGAGCCGTTATTTAAACCTTATCTGGGCCCAGCAGATCCAATCCAAGCTCGAAGAGATGATCCATCAAAAAAAGTTTTTGGATATCACCCCTATTGGCAAGGAACAAAATGGCAGTCATATAATTATGATCTGCTTACAACAATTGCTTATTTTTCAGCAGAAACAAATAGTACTGGAGATTTAACTAATCTTCATGGCTGGCCAGCAACTGATCTAATCAATAAAGCTCATGCTAATGGAGTTGAGGTTGTTTTAACTGTTACCCTCTTTGATAAATCGGATATTGAAACATTACTCAGTCACAATAGTTATCGTGATCGTTTGATCAAGAATTTGTTATATGAAGTAAACAGGGCAGGTGCGGATGGCGTTAATATTGACTTTGAATCATTCCCTGAATCGCAAAAAAATAACTTGGTGTCTTTTGTGAAAAATCTTCGGAAATCTCTTAGGGATTCCATACCAAATGCACAAGTAACACTGGCAACTCCGGCAGTTGATTGGAGTAACGCTTGGGACTTTAATGCGCTAGCTACTGAGAGTGATGGCTTATTTATCATGGGTTATGATTACCATTGGAAAGGCAGTACAACTACAGGACCTGTCGCTCCTTTAACTGGCGGGTCTTACAATATAACAAATACAGTAAATACATATTTATCAGTAACAAACAATAATTATGATAAACTTATTTTAGGTAATCCCTATTATGGATATGAATGGCCATCTAATAGTGGCGATAAAGGTGCGAGCACAACTAATGTTGGTACAGCTGTAGTTTTCTCAACCGCTGAATCAAAAGCTTTATCATATGGTAAGCTTTGGGATTCTGACTCTCAAACTCCTTGGTATAGATATCAAAACCCAAGTTGGTTCCAAACATGGTATGATGACAGCCTATCATTATCAAATAAATATGATTTTGTTATATCAAAAAAATTAGGTGGCGTTGGAATTTGGGCATTAGGATACGATGAAGGATATGATGAATTATGGAACGCACTTAATGAAAAAATGGGCGCTAAATCAGCACCATTAACTCCAATAAATTTCAACGTAGTTAACGTAGGTAAAGGTTTAGCTTCTATTGAATTTTCAGGATCTGATAATGCCACTTTTTTCGAAGTAATTCGTGTATATTCAAATTCCAACCAAACTGAAAGCTTAGGCCAATTTTCCTCATCACCCATTCTATTAGAAAACCTTAATGATAATGAATCGTATTTTATAAAATTGAAAGCAATTAATGCTTACGGATCAAGCAAGCATACTGAAGTGCTAGGGGTTATTCCTTCAGCAAATTCACCAAAAGTATTAATTGTTAATGGTTTTGATAGAGTGACTGGTACTAATAATACATTTGACTTTATTAAAGAGCATGGAAGCGCACTTCATAATAATGATTATCTTTTTGATTCTGCTTCTAATGAAGCTATAATTAATAAATATATTAAATTAACTGACTATCAAATTGTAGATTGGATCCTCGGCGAAGAAGGAACAGCAACTTCTTCTTTCAATGATATAGAACAGTCTTTAATTCAAGAATTTTTAATGGATGGTGGAAAATTATTTGTTTCTGGATCAGAGGTTGGTTATGACCTATCAGATAAAGGAGATAATAATGATAAACTGTTTTATGAAAAGTTCTTACGAGCTAATTACATATCAGATGCAGCTGGCGGCAGGCAGGCCAACTACAATGCCTATGGTGTTCAAGGAACATTATTTGATGGCGTCAATTTATCATTTGATGATGGAACTCAAGGCAGTTATGACGTCGATTGGCCTGATGGTATTAAACCAATTTCGAATGAAGAAATCAATTTAAAATTTGAAGGTGTAGATTATGATTCAAGTGGAGGAGCAGGCATCTCTTATCGAGGTGGATTTGGAGGCAGTCCACTTTCGGGAGGGCTCGTCTATTTGACAATAGGATTTGAAAGTATCTACCCTGAAAATAAAAGAAATATAATTATGAAAAGAGTGATGCATTACCTAGATGGACCGTTTACATCTATAATGGATGAAAATCAGTTAGTTCCTGATAAGCCACGGATTACCGCACTTTATCCAAATCCATCAAATAAATCAATTTCAATAGAATTTCAAATAATTAGACATACCCCCATTGCTTATCTATCAATTACTGATATACTGGGTCGAGAATTATTTAATATGTCTGTTCAATCATTGCCAACAAAAAATCAAAAATTTAATTGGACTGGTACCTTAAAAAATGGAACTGAAGCCCCGTCGGGCATCTACATAGCTAAATTATCTCAGGGTAACCAGCTTGTTACAAAAAGGTTTACCCTTCTAAAATAATGAAAGGATTGATTTTTCTAAGTTCACTTGTCATCACGGCATGTGTCCCTCAACCAAAATCAATCCATCAAGTTGATTCAGAAAACAACCCTTTTGATACAATAAACAATCTATCTCAGGTTCGCATAGGATTAGATATTTTACTTGAAGAAAAATTGGATCTAATTAAGAACAAATCAATTGCTTTAGTAACCAATCATTCTGGACTCGATAAGAATGGAGTTCCGAATTATAAAAGATTAATGATTCAAAAAGATGTAAAATTGAAAATAATATTTTCTCCTGAGCATGGTCTCTTTGGTGAAGCTGCTGATGGAGAAAAAGTTAATTATAATGGCCAACTAAATACCCTACCCCCAGTTGCTAGTTTATATGGTAATAGTCGGAAACCAAAAAAAGAACAATTAGAAGGTGTAGATGTTATTATTTACGATATTCAAGATGTTGGTGCAAGATTTTATACATATATCAGTACTTTAGGCCAAATTATGGAAGTTGCATCTCAACAAGGAATTCCAATAATGGTTTTGGATAGGCCTAATCCAATTACAGGGATTAAAATTGAAGGACCTATTTTAGATTTAAAGAATCAATCAGATGTTGGATACTATCCTATTCCGATAAGGTATGGGCTTACTATTGGTGAGCTCGCCAAAATGATAATTGGTGAAAAATGGATAGATGCGACGCCAGAATTAATTATTGTTCCAATGCTTGGTTGGCAACGTGGCCATTGGATGGATGAAATCAATACAAATTGGGTAAATCCATCACCAAATATACCTGATTTGGAAACAGCTATTGCATATCCCGGTATGTGTTTATTTGAAGCCACAAATATCAATGAGGGTCGAGGAAGTAAAAAACCATTTAAACGTTTTGGTGCACCTTGGATTAATAAACAAAAACTATCTATAGAATTAAATAATTTAAATCTAGCTGGTGTCGTATTTAAACCAATCTCATATATTCCGATTGATATTAAGGGTGTGGCTAATAATCCCAAGTATGAAAATCAGGTGTGTAATGGAATAGAAATTATTATTACAAATAGAAATGATTTTAATAGTGTCAATACAGCGCTTAGTATTTTATCAATAATATCAAAAGAATTTCCAGGTAGTTTTGAGATAAATAAATCACGGATGAAAAAATTATGGGGCAAAGAGAATTTCTTAGATTCACTTCATTCAAATGGAGTTTTTGATGTATCATTAGATAATTTTAATGATGCATCAAAAAAATATCATTTATATGATTAATTTTTGGATAATACTTTTTGCACTTTTCCTCTCTAGTTGTTCTCAAGCACCTAATATTTATAAGACTGAAGGATCATTAAATAACAAAATTAATTCTTTAATTAATGCTTCAAATCTCTCTACAAACTTGGGGATTAAAGCCATATCATTAAAAACAGATGAAGTTCTTTTCGATCTTAACAGCGATGCTTTATTTAATCCAGCAAGTAATAATAAAATCTACACTTGTCTTTCAGCTCTCACTCTACTGGATACGAATTATACTTTTAGTACGGATATATACATTGATGGGAAATATCTCTACCTTGTTGGTGGTGGCGATCCAGATCTTTCTATTGATGAATTAGATTCATTGGCATCTATAGTTTCGACGCAAATTTCTGGAAATAAAATCCTAGTCCTAGATGATTCAATATTCGATCAAAAAACTTATGGTGAAGGATGGATGTGGGATGAAGGATCATGGTGGTATGCTGCACAAATAAGCGCCCTCTCTGTAAATGATAATTGTGTAGATTTCATTGTAAATCCAGGAGAAATTGGACAACCTGCTAAAATATCTAGTTTTCCTGAATCCAATTATTATTCCATCATTAACAATTCGTTAACCGTAAATGATACCGTTAATTTTAAAGAGTTTAAAGTTGAACGCGATTGGGAAGGCAAAACAAATGTATTTAACATTTCGGGTAATATTTTAGATACCACATCAACAGATACAATTTATAGAAACATTCACGATCCTACTGAATACACTGGTAATTTGTTTAAAAAAATGTTAAATAATTATGGAATCAATATCATAGGAATACAAAAAGGTGTAAAACCAAATTCATCAAAAAAGATTGCAGTCCATAAATCAAAAAGTTTACCGCATACACTACAAAATCTGATGGTTGAAAGCGATAATTTAACTGCAGAATTACTAATTAAAACTATTGGATATGAGACGAATAAATCACAAGGGAACTGGGAAGATGGGCTTATCCGAACTAGAGAATTTTTACATAATGAAGTTGGACTTGATTCAACATCTTTTTCCATAAAAGATGGTTCTGGCGTATCTAGATATAATTATTCTAGCCCTAATCATATGATCAAAATTTTAAGTTGGGCATATAATAAACAATCAATACGAGATATTTTTTTGCTTTCGTTACCAAATGGCGGCAAGAACGGAACGGTAGAAGATAGAAATCTTCCATCAAATTCATATATAAAATCAGGATCCTTAGCAGCAGTAACTACTATTTCAGGATATATTATTAATGATGAGTCAAATCCTATTATTTTTTCTATTTTTATGAATGGTTTTGAGGGCTCATCTGATCAATATAAAGGATTACAAGATCAAATTATAAATGCTCTAGCAAACATTAAATGAAAAAATTATTATCAATTCTACTTTTCGTTTTATTAATAATAGGATGCTCAAAGCCACCTTATAAAGATCCTTATATAGTTTTTTTAGGAATTGCCCAAGATGGTGGAGTACCGCATGCTGGATGTTCAAAAAGTTGCTGTGATAATAGATGGGCGGATCCAAAAAAGCATCTTATGGTTTCAAGTTTAGGGATTGTTGATCCAAATTCAAATGAAGTATGGATGATTGATGCAACGCCTGACTTTCCTGAACAATTTAGAGTCCTTACTGAAAATAATCTTAAGAAGTTAAAAGGGGTTTTTCTTACGCACGCTCACATTGGTCATTACACCGGCTTAATGCATCTAGGGAGAGAAGTAATGGGATCAAAATCTGTTCCCGTATATGCTATGCCAAAAATGGGAAAATATTTAAGAAAAAATGGCCCATGGAGCCAACTTGTAGCTTTAAAGAATATATCAATAAAAAAATTGAAAAATGAAAAGACTATTGAATTGAATAATAGAGTTTCTCTAACGCCATTTTTAGTTCCACATCGAGATGAATTTTCAGAGACTGTGGGTTATAAAATTCAAGGTCCTAATAAATCAATTATTTTTATTCCAGATATTGATAAGTGGGACAAATTTGATAAAGACATTGTGAAAATTGTTTCGGATAATGATATCGCAATACTAGATGGCTCATTTTATCAAAATGGAGAAATACCTGGACGAGATATGTCTGAGATACCCCACCCTTTTATTATAGAATCAATAGACCTAATGAAATCAATATCAGATATTTCTGATATTTTCTTTATCCATTTGAATCATACCAACCCTGCTTTAATTGAAAATTCAGATGCGCAAAAACAAATATTGGACTCGGGTTTTAATATTGCAGAATTTGGGAAGATGATATCATTATAGAGTAGAATGAAAGCAATTACATTTATATCAACTTTTTCTCTTTTCTATTTAGGATGTGCGCTAAATACCAATTATGATGACTTAGGCCTTATACCTCAACCAACTTATATCGAACGTTCTTCTGGGAAAACTATATTGGATGATGATTGGGCAATTAAACATAATGGTGAGCACTTAGATCTTGATGATCTTAAAAAGATACTAACTCGCAACCTTAGCAACGACCATAAAATCAAATTGAATGATGATTCTGATAAAATTATCTCATTAATTATACAATCTGATGATAGTATCAAGACTGAAGGATATACTCTTAATATAAATAATGATGAAATAAATATTCTGGCGAATTCACCAAATGGAATCTTTTACGGTATACAGACACTCAATCAGATTCTTGATTCTAGTCAAAAGAGTAATAAAGGTATAATATTATTAAATATGAATATAATTGATGAACCAAGGTTTAAATGGAGAGGAATGCATCTTGATGTAGGCAGACATTTTTTTGATATTTCATTTGTAAAAAAATATATTGATTATATAGCAATGCATAAAATGAATGTTTTCCATTGGCATCTTACTGAAGATCAAGGTTGGCGCGTTGAAATTGAATCATTTCCAAAATTGACAGAAATCAGTGCGTATCGTGATGAAAGTTTAGTTGGGCACTACAGAGATAAGCCTAAAAAATATGATGGTAAAAGATACGGTGGTTATTATACAAAAGATGAGATGAAGGATATTGTTGCTTATGCAAGGAAAAGGTATATAACGGTAGTCCCTGAGATAGAAATGCCGGGTCATTCTAGAGCTGTACTTGCCGCTTATCCTGAATTATCCTGCACTGGTGGTCCACATACAGTAGCAAAACTTTGGGGTGTTCATAAAGAAGTTTTTTGCGCCGGCAAAGAATCTACTTTTGAATTTCTTGAAATTGTTTTAACTGAAGTATCAGAGATTTTTCCTGGTGAGTACATACACATTGGTGGAGATGAATGTCCTAAAGAGCGATGGAGAGATCATGATTTAGATCAGATAAGAATGAGAAAAGAAGGTTTAGCTGATGAAAACGAACTGCAAAGTTATTTTATAAAGAGAATCGAAGGAATATTAAACAGATTGGGCAAACGCCTGATAGGGTGGGATGAAATTCTTGAGGGTGGATTAGCTCCTGGAGCAATTGTTCAATCCTGGCGTGGAATGGAAGGTGGCATAGCGGCAGCAAATGCGGGTCATGAAGTAATTATGTCTCCAACTTCTCATGCATATTTTGATTACTATCAATCAAAAGATAAAGATAACGAACCACTTGCAATTGGAGGTTTCTTACCGCTAGAGAAAGTTTATCAATTTGAACCAATACCCGAACAAATTGACAAAGACAAAGAACGTTTAATATTAGGTGGACAAGGAAACCTTTGGACAGAATATATTTCTACTAATGAAAAAGCAGAGTATATGGCTCTGCCAAGGATGAGTGCCATGGCTGAAGTCCTTTGGTCACCTCGGCATTTACTAAATTTCAGAAGTTTTAATAAAAGAATGAAATGGAATTACTTACGTTTGGATAGAATGAATGCAAATTACAGAAAACCTAACTAATTAAAATTTACCCAACCTAATCCTTTTGATATAGTATTCAATAATTAATTGGGTCAACATTGTAATAATTATATTGACTATCACAGAAATAAAAATAAACGAAGTCCATGCAAAACCAATACTTTTTACATAGAATACAATCATAAAACTAGCAATCAAGCCAAATATAAGACTTGAGGTGTAAAATTTTCGACTCAAACGACTTAATAAGAATAACCCAAGCAGTCCTCCGTATGTAAAAGATGCTATTTGTAGTCCAACTATCACAATAGCTGAATCACTTTCATCAAATAAAAGAGCAATACAAATTAATATACCCCCCCAGATCATACCCACTACTTGAGACTCTTTTATAGTTTTATTTCCCCCTAACCAATCAGTGATCGTGGATGATGATAAAGAATTAATTGAAGAACTTAAGGTTGACATTGCAGCTGATAAAACACCAGCCAATAAAAGCCCTTTAACTCCAACAGGTAAGTACTGAATAATAAAAGTTGTAAATTCTCTATCTTGATCTACGGGTGCCCCTTTCATCAATAAAAAAATCAATGATCCGGCAAACAGAAAGATTGAAAATTGTATCAAAACAAATATGCCACTTCCTATCATAGCTTTTTGAGCCGATTTCAGATTTTTAGTACCCAATACTCTTTGAACCATCATATAGTCTACACCATGTGATGAAAAAGATAATAATAGTCCTCCAATAAGCGCACTCAAAGCAAAATAAGGATCTTGAAATAGATTGCCCTCAAAATTAAACACCGAAAGTTTTGAGCTTTCAGTTAGTTGCATTATTAATGAAGATAGAGGTTGATCTAAATAGTTATAAATGAAAATTATGGATAAGACACCGCCAAGAAGATATAGAACGAATTGTAAACTGTCAATCCATACTACCGTTCTTATCCCGCCATTTAAAGTATAAATAAGCGTAACTAAACCTATAATTATTACTGAAAGCGGCAGCGTCCAACCAGTAATTAATTGTACAATAACAGCAGTTGCAAGAAAACGAACGCCATCTGCTAAAACACGAGTAATTAAAAAAATACCTGAAGCAACTTTTTGGATATCGCTTCCAAACTTTTTACCCAATACTTCATAAATAGATGAAACACCATATTTAAAATATTGTGGTAATAAAAAAACACTTACGCATATTCTGCCAATTATATAGCCAATAGATAATTGAAGAAATGTCCAGTCACCTCTATATGCAAGTCCTGGAACACTAATGAATGTGAGAACTGAAGTTTCCGTGGCCACTATTGATAACATTGCTACAGGCCAGGGCAAAGTCCTTCCTCCTAAAAAATAATCATCTGATGATATATTAAATTTACTTTGCCAAATGCCATAGAATGAAAATCCCACAAGGAATAAACATATGATTAATAAATCAATCCAATGCAAAGAATTAAACTTCTATTTGATTAAAAGAAAAAATCAATATTCCATCAAACCGAGGACCATCATCTAAAAAATAATATTCCATAAAGTCCATCATAACTGTTTTCCCAAATTCTGATGAAGCATGAATTATATTTTTATTATCTATGATCATACCTTCATGCGCAACAACTAGACCCAGCTTAAAATATGATTTTTTTACAAATGCTACACCTGTAATTGATGGTAGCTTATACAGCAAATCTTTATCAATTAATTTGTTGGGAATAAATTGAATCGTTGTTGGCTTTTGCCAATCCAAATTTAAGAACTCATCGCCGTTTTCCTTTTTATTTAGAGTAAGGTTAACTGTCATTAGTTCTTTATTGTTTATCAGTGAAGAAGTGATGTTTTTAGTAGACGGATTATCTTGAATCCTATCAGTAGTGAAGTGCCAGCGACTTTTATAAGTAGGAATTGAAATCCCATCATCACTTGGTTTATAATGAATATCAATTAAAGTATTTTTGGCCTCTTGCCAACTATAGCTTTGCGCACTTGCAAGGCTAGTTAATATATGAACCGTACAATCTGAGACATCAAGCCGAAATATTGGATCTTTATCCTCACCAGATTCTTCGCCTAAGCAAAACAACTCATAAGGCTTCCCTACTTGCCATAGTGCAAATGCTCTAAGTCGATCATGAAAATCAGGGAATTTTTTATGAAACTGAGGTAGGATATCAGAAATTTGTTCCTCATTCAATTGCCAAGGTTTAGGTAAAGTTCCAACCCAATTTGATGAATTAGTGCATCCTATAATAATTAACAATAAAATTATTGTTGAATGTGTTTTACTAAATATTTTTAATTTTTCTGCCATCTTTCACGCCATTCTAAATTATTATTCATATTGTTAATTCCAAGTGATTCATATATAGAAGAATGGATTTTTTGACGCCAATCATAGTAATTCGGATCTTTATATGAACGATTAGGGTGAACCGCGTTAGTTAATAAGATTACAAATAATTGATTGTTTGGATCAATCCATAGTGATGTCCCAGTAAATCCAGTGTGACCAAAACTTGATTCTGATAAGTATCGCCCTCCAGATGCCTTTCCTGATGGGGTATCCCAACCCAATGCCCTTGAGCTACCTTCTACCACATTAGCTTTCTTTGTAAAATCATTGACGGTCTCAGATTTAAAAAATCGTTTCCATCCGTAGATACCTCCATTAAGCATCATTTGTGAAAAGATTGCTAGATCACTAGCAGTAGAAAAAAGCCCTGCATGGCCCGCTACTCCACCAATACTTTTAGCATTCTCATCATGAACATAACCTCTGATAAGATCACCATATAGATCATTAAACTCGGTAGGAACAACCCTTTTAATTTTATCATTGGGTGGATTATAAAAAGTAGACTTCATACCTAAGGGATTAAAAATGACTGAATCAACAAACGCATCCAATGATTGTAGAGATACAGACTCAATTATCTTTCCTAATACTATCAACCCTATGTCGGAATAAACTGTTTTTTCATTCAATCCAATCTCAGGTTCTGTGTTCATGATAGAGTCAAGTCTTGTTTGAATGTTATTATCCATTAAAAAGTATTTTTTAAATGGTGGCAAACCTGAAGTATGTGTCATCAAATGACGTATAGTGACTCTTGATTTATGATCAAAATACTCTTTTTGTTTACCTTTAAATGTAGGTAAATAAGTTATCACTTTATCGTTAAGAGAAAGTTTATTCGCCTCAACTAATTTCATAACTGCAGATGTAGTTGCTATTACTTTTGTTATAGATGCAAGGTCATAAATGTTACCCCTCATAACGGGTGTTTTGTTGGAATATGTATGATAGCCAAAGGCCTTGTGAAGAAATATTTCTCCGTTTTTTCCAGCTAAAACCACACCTCCCGGAAATGCAGAATCAGAAACGGCTCTTTCCAGAGCTTTATATACTGGATCAATATTCACTGAGATTTCTTCAGGTCGAATTCGTTTTAATTCTTTTCCAGGCAACCAGGTCTCCACTCTTTCTGGCCATTTATTTGATTTTATTTGAATACCGTCACCTATCTTAGCAACGCCAGGTATTGTTACAGGAAGAATTCCATTAATGTCAGATTCGCCCATCAAAGCACTCAATAGGGCTTGTTGCATAATCTCACTACCCTTATAAGCGCAAATATATACTGGTGCATCTGGAAAATCCTGGATTAAATAAGGACTACCAAAACTTGTTATTATCACTTTATTAGATTTCTTAATCAAACGATTAATAAAATCTGCTTCAACACTTGGCAAAAATATGTTGTCCTTCCATTCAACCGGATTGGCATAAGCATTCAAAAAAACAAGAGCATCTTTTGGAATTTGTTCTAAAATATGATTAGCAATGACAAGGCTATCAGATTTATCAATTTGAAACGAATTCAACTTATATCCATGTTCACGAAATTTAATTGTCACACTACTTTCATTGTGGTTATTTGGCCCATCATATAAGTCAATCACATAAAACTCCTCTGATGGATCTGGTTGGAGTGGCAAAAGGTTATTCTCATTTTTTACAAGCGTTATAGAATTTTCAGCTATTTCTTCCGCTGAAGAAAAGTCACTTTGTCTGCCTATGTTTTTATGAGTCTGGTCCATTGATATGACATTGTTTATATGCAATCCTAAATGTTCTTTCATCCTTAAAACTTTCAATGCAGACTCATTAATTCGCTGCACAGTTAGAATACCATCATTTACTGCTTCTTCGACTAGATCAATGGATTTTTTCATTTGATTATTTTGAATAATAATATCTGATCCAGCTTTAATTGTTTCAATAAGAGCATAGGAATCTGAATATTTTTTTACAATTCCACCCATGTCCATGGCATCGGTAATAATTGCTCCATCAAATTTCATCTTTGATCGCAATATATCTTGAATCCAAAATTTAGACAGAGTTGCAGGATCATCAGTGTTGAATTGAAAATCTGGAGCATTCACATGAGCCACCATTATAGCATCTACCCCTGAATCAATTGCATTTTTAAATGGTGGAAGCTCAACTTCCCATAACCTAGATGAATCACTAGGGATCTGAGCTAGTGCTGAATGAGAATCGGTTTCAGTGTCACCATGGCCAGGAAAGTGTTTAGCCGTAGCTAACATACCATAATCATGTAGTCCGCGAATAAATTCTTTTGAATATCGATTAACAGAGTCAGGATGTTCACCAAAAGACCTCGTGTTAATAATTGGATTTTTTGGATTGTTATTTACATCAACTACAGGTGCAAGATTAAAATGAATACCTACAGCTCTACTTTCTTCGGCTGAAATTCTGGCAGCTTCATAAGCATACTTTGGATCTCCAGTAGCTGCAATTGCCATCATAGGAGGCAGTGTAACAGCACCAGGATAGCGACGCCCTAAACCAGACTCTATATCAGCCTCAACTAAAATCGGCACTCTAGATTGACGTTGCATTTCGTTTAGCATCGTTAGTGAGCTACCAGTTTCACCAAACCAGATATGGAGTATCCCTATTCCATCCGTAGAAATAAGTTCTTCAATCTCTTCCCATTCCTCACTATTATAATTCAAATAATGCATATTCATCCTATAAACCATCATTTGAGCTATTTTTTCTCTAAGTGTTAGTTTCTTTAGCATCGATTCTGCCCATGACCCACTTCCAGAAAGTTGACTTGGCGCAGCACACCCTGAGAAAAGTATAATTACACTTATTATAAATACTCTAAATATCATAGTATAAAAATTAACTGAACTTCCCTTATAAGTCTTTAACTTTTCTTTAGAACTTCCAATGAAATATCAAAATCCAGATATATCAAATATTATTGGCCAAATGATTATGGTTGGGTTGCATGGATACACAAAAAATGACGTGTCCTCATTCTTTGAATCAATTGAAGGATATCCAATTGGTGGAGTCATATTGTATGATGAGGATATCACAACTTCACCTTCATCACTACATAATATTCGATCTCCCAAACAATTAACGAGCTTTACAAATGCACTTCGGAAATACAACAACATTCCTCTTTTGATTGCAATTGATCAAGAAGGAGGGAAAGTTAATAGATTAAAACCTGACTATGGTTTCCCTGATTCAAAAACTTGGGCAGAGTTAGGAAAAATTAATGAACTAATAATCACAAAAGAAAATGCAGAACTGACAGCTCAATCACTTGCGCATTATGGGATTAATTTAAATTTTGCACCTGTCCTAGATCTATCTATTAATCCAAATAGTTTTATTGCACAAAAAGATCGGTGCTTATCAAGTGATCCTAAAAAAGTTATAGCCCACTCTCAAGAATTCATAAAAGCACATTTAGATAATAATGTGATGACTGTAGCAAAACATTTTCCAGGGCAGGGAAGCGCTATTGGAGATACTCACAATAGTTTTGTAGATGTGTCAAAAACTTGGTCATCAAATGAATTATTTCCCTATAAAGAGTTAATCAATAATAATTCTTTAAATGCTATCATGATATCGCACTTATTCCATAATGAGCTAGATAACACATATCCTGCAACACTATCAAAATCAATAATACAAGACCTTCTTAGAAAGAAGATGGGTTTTGAGGGAGTTGTGATTAGTGACGATCCACAGATGAAAGCTATATCAGATGAATATAATCTAGAAACCGTATTAGAGTTGATGATAAATGCAGGTATAGATATTTTTTGTTTTGGAAATAATCTTATATATGATCCTAATATCGTAAAAAAAGTACATTTAATAGTTATGAAACTTCTAGATGAGGATAAAATTTCTATTGATGATTTACAAAAATCATATTTCAGAGTTCTCAATATGAAATCGATAATTAATATATCATGAAAATAATTGGAATAGATGGGGGTGCCACAAAAGTATCTGGCGCTCAAGTCATAAGAATAGATGACCAGACATTTGAGCTAATAAAGCCTATAAAGGAAATTCAGTATAGGGACCATAAATCCTATGATTCAAATTTTGTACCCTTAACACTTGAAGAACAACTAGCAAACAAACAGTTAACAAGGCCAGAACAAAACCAATCACAATTATACATTGAATGTATCACAGAGGTTATAGAACAAATAATTGAAGAAGATCCAATTCCAATTGCAATCGCAATGCCTGGAATTAAAACCGCTAACAAGAGAGGTATAAAAGCAATGGTCAATGGACCACGTATACCTAATCTATGTGATGAGTTAGAAAAACGATTATCATTGAAATATAGAATTCAATCAATAGAAAGTGATGCGGATATGTGCGCATGGGGAGAAGAATTTGGAAAAACTGGTGCTTTTAGGAATATTGAGAACGCCTATTATATTGGTGGCGGAACAGGAACGGCAGATGGATTAAAACTACAGGGAAAACTAATTTCTTTTAATGATGCAGCTAAATGGATCGCTAAAGTTTGGGAATTAGTAATAGAAAAGGATACCTCATTTGAATTATTTAGCTCCATGTCTGGGATTAATCGACTAAGGACATCTGGATCTGATAAAGAAATCGGTTTGATGCTAGGCAACCTTCTCTTTGAAAGGATTTCCACGATTTTTTCTGGTTGGAATAATCAATTTATAACTGATAGAAACATTGAAAATGTGCATCCTTATCATGGAACATTATTAGATCGAATTGTTATTGGACAAAGGTTATCTGACTTTTTACAATCTGACCAAGGAGCAATAATTTTTTCTGAATTGATAGAAACTTTATTCATTAACTGCATGAATAGTGAAACTGAAATAAAAAACCATTTTATTAATAATGAAGGTTTCGATAAAGATCGTATTGTCTTATCAAATCTTCGTTCAGCACCTATTATTGGCCTCGCTGCAAAATCCTGTCTAGTTCCATGTTGATTCAAGGCGAAATACCAAAGAAAGAGCCTACAATTCGAGTTGGCATTGTTATGCTTGAAGATGAGATCAAGGAAACTCATGTTTTACTTTCTGATACAGAATCTTATGAAATGGAAACCGATAAAAAGCATTATCCATCATGTAAAAATCAGAGAAAAATTTCTATTATACTTAAAGATAATAAACTATTGCTTCCCGATCTTGAGTTAGAAACATCTATAGTTAGCTTTATTCCTCATCTCTCAAATGACGCATCTCATATTACATTACCTAATATGTTAGCTGGCCGTGGTTTTCATTGGGAAAAGAAGATTACAGTTAAATATTGGGGTAAAATAGAATTCTCTATTATAGATGGAAAATTGATAGTTATAAATGAATTACCATTAGAACAATATTTGAATTGTGTGTCTACATCAGAAATGAGCGGTATGTGTCCATCAGAATTTTTAAAAGCGCAAGCAATTGTTGCACGATCTTGGTTACTCGCTAATATTGAACAAAAGCACAAAGATCTAGGATTTGATGTTTGTAATGACGACTGCTGTCAAAGATATCAAGGTATCAACAATTGTAATTCGGACACTATTTCAATTGTGAACGATACGTACGGAAAAGTTCTTATTTATAAAAATAATATTTGTGATGCACGATATTCAAAATCATGTGGAGGGTTAACTGAAAAATATGAAAATGTATGGGGTGGTGACCCTATACCCTACTTGACTTCAATTTCTGATTTAAATAGTAAAGGTGTAGCCTATTGTGATCCTGAAATGATTCCAGAAAAATCAGTAAAAAGATATATTGGCAATGTTGATGAAAATGATAAATATTTTAGATGGAATTATGTTGTTAAGCAAAAAGAACTCATTAATACAATTCAACAAACACTTCAGATTCGAATATCTAAAATTTTGGAATTGAATCCCCTTGACAAAGGTAAATCGGGACGAATAATTAAACTTGGAGTTGATTATCTAAACACAAAGAATGAGGCTCAAACCTTAAGTATTGATTCTGAATATGAAATTAGAAATATTTTGTCCAAATCATTTTTATTTAGTTCTGCATTTACGGTATCAAAACTAAATGGAGATTTTTTATTAGAGGGCAAAGGATGGGGTCATGGCGTTGGGCTCTGCCAAACAGGCGCATTGGGAATGGCATTTTCAAAAAAGAAAGTATATGATATTCTTGGTCACTATTATCCAAAATCAACAATAAAAACTATTTACAAAGTATGAGTCAAATGAGAAAAGCCAATCCTTGGACTTGGATACCATCGCTCTATTATGCAGAAGGTCTGCCCTATGCATTTGTGATGATAGTATCTGTTGTAATGTATAAAAAATTAAATTTATCAAATTCAGAAATTGCTTTATATACAAGCTGGCTTTATCTGCCATGGGTAATAAAACCATTATGGAGTCCATTTGTTGATATTTTTAAAACTAAACGATTTTGGATTATTTTAATGCAACTATTTATAGGAGCTGGGCTAGCAGGTGTTGCATTAACTATTCCAACATCAAATATGTTACGGTACACTCTTGTCTTTTTCTGGCTTATAGCATTTAGTTCATCTACTCATGATATTGCAGCCGATGGATTCTACATGCTTGGACTTTCATCTCACGATCAAGCATGGTTTGTTGGAATACGAAACACTTTCTATCGTTTTGCAATACTTACGGGTCAGGGATTACTAGTTATTTTGGCAGGTCAATTAGAAAATTTGTATAACAATGTTACCCTAGCATGGTCAATAATATTTGGGATTTTAGCTATTCTCTTTATTGTATTTGCTTTTTATCATAAGTTTATCTTGCCTCACCCAAGTCAAGATAACAATCAATCGACACTTAACCTTAATGAAGTAATTCCAAATTTTTTAAAAGTATTTATTTCTTACTTTAATAAACCTCAAATTATTATGGCCATTTGTTTTATCTTGATCTATCGTTTTGGAGAAGCTCAGTTGGTGAAGATTGCACCTTTATTTATGCTTGATTCAATGGAAATGGGTGGCCTAGGATTATCGACATCAGAATATGGATTTATTTATGGTACACTAGGTATGCTCATGTTAACTCTTGGTGGAATTGCTGGAGGTCTGCTAGTTTCAAAAAATGGCTTAAAGTATTGGATCATTTGGATGGCTCTTGCTATGAAATTGCCAGATATTGTATATGTTTACATGGCATATACCCAGCCAGAAAATTATTATTTAGTTAGTTTTTTTGTTGCTATAGAGCAATTTGGATATGGATTTGGTTTCACTGCTTATCTGTTATATATGATGATGCTATCTGAAGGTGAACATAAAACAGCTCATTATGCAATATGTACAGGTTTTATGGCTTTGGGCATGATGATACCAGGAATGTTTAGTGGTTTCCTTCAAGAAAGTATCGGATACAAATATTTTTTTAATTGGGTTATACTTGCTACAATTCCAGGACTTATTTTGATAAAATTCCTTAAAATTGATTCTAAATTTGGTATAAAAAGGGATATAATTTGACACAACATATCAATAGATTTATAGCTCTTGATATATTTCGTGGTGCTACAATGGCACTTATGGTTATTGTAAATACACCTGGCACATGGACTTATGTTTATTCACCACTCAGACATGCTCAATGGCATGGATGTACTCTTACTGA
>CAYRYZ010000002.1:54379-71714 GCA_964428745.1 uncultured bacterium
CTTATGTTTATTCACCACTCAGACATGCTCAATGGCATGGATGTACTCTTACTGATCTCGTCTTCCCCTTCTTTCTATTTATTATTGGCGTAGCAATGAGGTTCTCATTTGACAAATATGATATTTGTAAATATGGACCTTTATTTAATAAGATTATATTTAGAACGATCACGATTTTCATTATTGGTTTACTATTAAATGCATTCCCATTTATTCGCCAAGACTGGGATTGGTCTTCTTTTAGAATACTAGGTGTTCTTCAACGCATCGCTTTGGCATACTTTTTTGCTAGTTTTATTGTTTTACGATTTGATGTTAAAGGTATAGTTAATACATCATTTATTCTTCTTGTTGGCTATTGGATCCTATTAATGGCTTATGGATGGTACTCGGGTCAAGACCCATACGCACTTAAAACTAATCTTATATTGGTTATTGATCAATTTTTATTAGGTAAGAGTCATTTATATGGAGGCACAGGAATACAATTTGATCCGGAAGGTCTATTAAGCACAATTCCATCTGTCGTTACCGTCCTTATTGGGTTTTTGGTTGGCACTATGATCAAAACAACTAATGATCATGAGGATAATGCACAAAGAATGGCAGTACTAGGTTCGTTATTGATTATTATTGGTTGGCTATGGGGTTTTATTTTCCCAATTAACAAGCAACTATGGACAAGCTCATATGTATTATATACAGGAGGGATTGCAATTATCTTACTAGCTGGACTGATTTGGTTAGTTGATATAAAAAAAATTAATTGGTGGACCAAACCTTTTGTGATCTTAGGGTCTAATGCCATTTTCCTTTATGCGCTATCTAGTATATGGGTAAAAATATTATTAAAAATTAGCTTTGAACTTGAAGGAAAAATGATCTCAGGATATTCTTATTTTTATAAAACTATCTTCCAGACCCTAGTAGGAAATATTAATGGATCATTGTTTTTTGCTCTTTTTCACGTAATAATATTTTTACTTATACTTACATGGATGGACAGAAAAAATATCTATATCAAAATATAGTTTATATATTAACCTTACTGTCAATTTTCAAAGACATAATTATTGTACCAATAATTATTAGTGTTCCGATCAAAAATGTTTCGAGATTAATTACTTTTGGGAAAACAATTAATTCTATAATCAACCCTAGCGGAATAACCAGATTGTTCATTACTGCAAGCGTCCCTGAAGAAACAAGTAATGCTCCACGGTCCCACAAATAGAATCCTAATCCTGAAGCAATTGCACCTAACCAAATAACCAAAGTCCATTGAAATAAGTTTGTGGGTAATGAAATATTTGAGTTTGATAAGATAAATCCTATGATAGTTATCACTAATGCTCCGAAGTAAAAATAGGCGAAATCACTAATTCCTCTTGAGGCACTATTAGAATTTTTTATAAAACTTTTATATAATACTTGTCCAGATGCAAAGCATAGATTGGCGCCCTGAATTAGAAATAATCCAACTATATCATTTGTCCCAAATGATGTAAATCTGATCAACAAAGCTCCTATAATAGATCCAATACTTAGCATCAAAAACAATGACCTAATCCTTTGATCAATAATATCAGAGACTATAGTGACATATAGTGGGGTAGTTATCGTAAAAAGTAATATTTTAGGTACAGATATAAAGAGAAATGCATTCAAATATAATAAATACATTATTCCAATCTGAATAGCACCAATCAATCCCATTACTAACATATGTTTTCTAGGTATTTTTAAATCAACGATAGGTAAAAAGATGATAAGGGCGATAACAGTTCGAAGTAAAGAAAGTGTCCAAGGGTTTATATCTGTTGAAAGGTAATGGCCAATAATACTAAAAGAAAATGCCCAAATGAATGTAGTGATTAGTAAATAAACCATCAGGATTATAAAAATATTAATTCATGGCATCAAATAAGTAACTATATTTTAATGCAAATGATTTTGTGCTCTTTATGATTGGTATGCCATCATAGTCTTGAACTTGATTATAAACCAAATATAATCCTGTAGCAGCAGATTGTTGCCAAATAAAACGCCAGTTCATTGACCATTCATCTGTCTGGTTATTATATTGTAGTAGAGATTGAATGTATATCTTTGGCGAAAATGCATAAGTTAATCTTGATCGGACTAACTTGGTTTCAAAGCTTCCATCAGGCATCTCTACTTTATTATAATTTAGACTAAACTCTGAAGTAAATTGATCTTTATAACGTAATCGAACTGTCGGGGTGCCACTAACTCTATCACCACCAAAAAAACCTCCTACAGTAATCCTGGAATTAAAACTGATTGGTTTTGCTCTATTGGTCATAATCATTATTTGAATTTCTTTATCATTATATTCATTTTTACGAACCGTGTCGCCAGGAGAAATTTCAAAAGGAGTAAAAACTCCTTCTTTCACTAAATTGACACCTGTGTGGATTTCAAATCCAGATCGGAATTCCCAATGAGAATCAATATGCCATTTGGCTGATTCTTGACGGCCATCTAATTTCCAATATCCATCATAATTTACATGAGGGCGCATTTCCAGTAAGCCAAAATTATTTTTTGGCCTAAATCGTGTAAAAATTCGCCCAGACCATTTTCTATAGTCTTCACGTTTAAGATACCCCATCTCAGGATTAAAATTTGCTCCAACTTCTGCATAGGATAAAGAAGTAGAAATTGATTTTGTGTCCCGAGCTGCTTCTAAACGATAGGCATATGCATTATCACCTTTTAGTTCTGGAGTATTAGTGAAACCAGCAAAAGCAACAATTTTACTTAGTTCCCCTATTCCTAATTGTGTGTCCAAGGCATAGGACTGGTTCATATATCCATTATCACCTAAATGATTTAACGCAGTATACATTCCACCAAAATGGGTACGGTTAGGTAATTCTTTTTTTAATCGTAAAACTGAATATTGGTTTTTATCAGTAACATCCTTTACTTGATCTGACTGCATTGTAAGTATGCCCAATTTCATTCCTGATAATGTACCCGTTAATCTACCTCCTCCTAAAATTGGAACTGGCGTTCCTCCTGCGCCAACTCCAATTCTTCGACTAAAGAACATATCTATATCCGGACCGCCATATCCTCCACCCGATCCAATAGAAAAAAGGCCCGCATTTTCAAGAAAAAAAGACCTTTTTTCCGGAAAGAAAAGGCTAAAACGATCCAAATTGATTTGCTGCTCATCAGCCTCAACTTGAGCAAAATCGGTATTATAGGTTAGGTCAAGATTCATTGATGAGCCAACACCCACTTTTGCATCTAGGCCAAAATCAGATTTTGAATTATCAGTGGACTCAGTATCTTTAATTTTATTGTTTTGGCCCAGCACATAAGGCATAATTTTTAAATTTCTTGAGCTTGGAACGTTTATATCGTTAATCGTACCTGCTGATACAAGTCGAGTCATTGTAAATTGCCTAGGTATCGGAGCCCAATGAGACTCTTCTTTTTTTCTTGCTATAACACGCTCAAAATTGATACCCCAAGATTGATCTTTGCCTTCTTTATATCTTAATGTTTTAAAAGGAATAGCAAATTCTGCGCTCCAACCAAATTCACCTTTTAGTGCTTTTACTTGCCAAACTGCATCCCAATTCACATTATAACCTCCCCCGCTACCTACAGAGAAACGCCGCCCAATACTACCGCCTTCTCCCCCTCCAGTTATTTGCGCATCGAATTCAATGCCTGCAGGATTGGTGCCAAAGAGATATCCCGTTTGAAAGTCCTTAAATGTATCGATAATAAAAGAAAAACTGTCAGAGTTATTTAATGAAGCATCGCGGCGAGTATCCGACACAACAATACCATTAGGTTCCTCATCAAATGCGACAACTGAAACATAGAAGTATTGATCAGAATACATAATTCTTACATTAGTTTTTTCTGATACTGCCAAACCTTCATCAGGTGTTTTTTGGGTAAAATCCGAAATCATAGTTGCATCTATCCAGGCAGGATCATCGATAACATTTCCATCTATAACCGGGTTGGAACTGGCCTTGCTTACATCTATATTTTTCTGAGCAATTACAACTGTTGAGCAAGCTAGTATAATAATTATTTTATTCATTAGTTTTTTCCTGATTAAAGAATAGAATCAACCATTTTAGCCATTTTAATACACTGAGAAGTCACACCCCCTAAATCATGTGAAGTGAAAACAACTTCAACTTGACACCAGACGACTTTAAGATCTGGGTGATGGTTCATTTCCTCAGCGATTTTCGCTAAACTATTAACAAATTCTATACCCTTTAAATAAGTATCAAATGAAAAACTTTTAATAATTTGGTTATCAGAATAAATCCAACCATCCAAAGATACTAAAGCTGAATTAATTTCGTTATTTGATAGCAAACCCATGACACCTCCTACTATATTGGTTTTGCTATCAAGAATTTACGAAAGGCAAGCTTCAACCAAATAATTGAAATTATTGTGGCCACTATTCCTGATATAAACATTGCGTACCACATCCATTCTAATGGTTTATCCAATATATAAATAAAATAATAGGCGAGTGGACCCGCTAGACCAATGATACGTATAGTCGTAATAATTAGTGATGGCATACCCAAACCAATTCCTTGAAGTATTCGACCAATTGTCATTCCAATTGCTATAAAGGGAAAAAGAAGAGAAATAACTCTAAGATAATTAACAGCAATATTTTTAATTACTAACTCATTAGTAAATCCAGATATAATTCCAGGAGCAAAAACATATAATAATATTGAACCAATAGATGTAATTATAACAGAACGAGAAATGCCATATTTTGTAATATATTTAATTTTATCTATTTCATTTGCCCCAAAAAACATTCCTACTATAGTTGTTAATGCTGAAGCAATACCAAATATTGGCAAGAAAACTACCATATCTATACGTCCTGCCACTTGGTACGCAGCAACGGCAGAAGTTGAAAAAGTTGCCAACATTCGATTAAATATTAACTGGCCAAGAGCCATAACTATCATGGAAATAGATGATGGCAGACCTACTTTAACAATATCAAATAATATAAAATACGATGGTTTGAAATCACGTAATTTGAATTGGACATATGCATGATCCTTGAAAAAAAGCACATATATAAATATTATACAAATAATCATTTGACTTATTGTAGTTGCCCATGCTGCTCCTGAAACACCAAAATTAAGTGTGAAAATAAAAATTGGATCTAAGATAATATTTAATACTGTTCCAATACCTGCTAAAATCATGGGAAACTTCATGTCTCCTTCTCCAGCTAATATTGATCTGAAAAAACCTGAAAAAACTCCAAATGAGAGCCCGTAGCAGCTAACCTTAAGGTATTCCCATGCTTGAGGGAGGACGTCAGGTGTACATCCAATCTTTAAAAGTATCTGTCTTCCATATAATAGTCCCAGTGATGTGAGAATGGCACTTATTGCAAACGCTAACATTACCGCATGCTCTGCAGCATTATCAGCATTAACCTTATCATCTGAGCCAATGAATCGAGCAATAGATGCTGTAACTCCACTTCCTAAACCAAATGATATACCCATAACGAAAAAGAAAATGGGAAAATTAAATGCGACAGCAGCAATAGCATCACCACTAAGCTTACCAATAAAGATCATATCCACTATGCTATAAAGAGTTTGTATACCCATTCCTGCTATTATAGGTATCGCTAACGTCCATAATGATTTTGATGGATTATCAACAAATGATTTAAGTCGAGTATGACGTTTTTTGGGCTTAATCATAAGCGCGAAATTTATACTATAATATCGTTTTGAATTACTGAACTTTCTACGGTGTAGAAATTAAAATGGCCATATCATTGGAATAATTATTATTGCTGTGAGCCACAAAGTGATTGATAAAGGAAGTCCAACTTTAATAAAGTCTGAAAACCTGTAACCACCAGGACCATAAACCATAAGATTAGTTTGGTACCCAACAGGAGTACTAAATGAAGCAGAAGCTGCAAAACATACTCCAAAGATCAAAGGCCGAGCATCGAGTCCCATTGATGCAGATATAGATAAAACAACTGGAGTCATAATGATTGCTGTAGCCGTATTTGAGGATACTTCCGTCAAAATCATAGTTATTAGATAAGTTAATGCTAATAAAATATGAGGTTGCAAATTATCAGAATATGATCTGACAAATTGAGAAATTGATTCACCAATAAAAGACGCTGTTCCAGTTGATTCTATAACTGTACCCAATGGAATCAAAGCTGCTATTAGGACAATAACTTGCCAATGAATTGATTGATAAGCTTCATTTGGGGTAATTACACGGAAAGCTAATAAAACTACGACGCTTAATAAGGCACCTTTTATAATGGGTAAAACACCCGCTGTTGCTAAAGTAATTGTAGCAATAATTGATAAAATACTTATCCACCAGTACCTAACTTTCACTAATTTTTCTTGAACTTCACCCAATAGAATAAAACCACTACTATTAGCTAATTTTTCTAACTGTTTTTTCCCTCCGTAAATCAATAGCGTATCATATGATTGAATCAAAACGTGAGCAATTTTATTACGTATAATTGAGCCTTCTCTCCTTATTGCTAGAATAAACGCATAAAATCTTTTTCTAAAATTACTGTTCATAATAGTTTGTCCGATAAGATCTGATTGATCAGTGACCATACACTCAATTAAGATATTATCCTCTTGTTCTAATTCACTTTGAGTTAGTTTCTCATCAGTTAATAGTGAAACTTTCTCAACCTCTTTCATTTGTAAGAAACTTTCAACAGAACCTTTTACAAAAAGGATATCACCTTGTTCAAGTTTTTCATTACCAACATTATAAGAGATTAAACGTTTATCTCGCTGTATGTCGAGTACGATAACATCATAGTTATGACTTACATTCCGCTCTTGGCAAGTAGATCCGACTAATGGGGAATCTTTAGAAACTTTCATTTCAGTTAGATAACCAGCCATATGATAACTTTTAGTTAAGCTAGATGTGACTGTACGTGAAGGTAGAATCTTAGGAGCTATAGTTAAAATATAAATAAGACCAATAACTAAAGTAATCCAGCCATACTTAGCGAATTCAAACATCCCCAATGCTAATCCATTATTATTAATATAAATCGAATTAACTAATAAGTTGGTTGATGTGCCCACTAATGTCAATGTACCCCCCATAATTGCGGCATAACTTAGGGGAATCAATAATTTTGATGGGCTCATATGATATCTATGTGCTAATCGAATTGTCACCGGCATGAATATTGCAACAATTGCTGTGTTATTCATTAAAGCACTCGCTAGTGCAATAGTAAGTAAATAAACACTTAATCCTAACGTTATAGAACGAGAAACTAATTGGTTAATACGAACAATTAAATATTCAAGTATTCGAGTCTTCTGCAATGCATAGCTTAATACGAATAAAAGAGATATAGTTATTACAGCTGGATTTGAAAATCCAGATATAGCTTCATCAATAGTAAGGAATCCACCAAGGAAAAGGATTGTAAGAATTAATAAAGCTGTTACATCTAAACTAAATTTTTCTGTAACAAATAATATAAAGGCTAAAAAAATTAAGCCGAGAACAAATGCGATTTCAAAAGTCATTGAACCATTATAATAATTACATCTTTACTTCATCTATTTGTTCTGGATCTAAAAATCCTTCAGCATATTTCATATATATTTTTTCTTTAACAAAGATCTCAAAGAGATCTGCATCAATATGTGCATCATTTTTCATAAAACCTAAAATACGCATAGCCTGACTTAATGTTTTCCCCTTCTTATAAGGCCGATCTCTAGCAGTCAATGCTTCAAAAATATCAGCGATAGCCATTATCCGAGCTTGGACTGACATTTCATCTTTAATCAAACCTTTAGGGTAGCCAGTTCCATCAAGTGTCTCATGATGGCCACCTGCGAATTCAGGAACATTTTGTAAATGTTTTGGATATGGCAATTCTTCTAACATCTTAATCGTAACTACAATATGATCATTGATCACCTTTCGTTCTTCAGCAGTTAAGGTCCCTCTAGGAATAGTTAAATTATAAACTTCATTTTCCGATAGAAAATTTTCCATTTTACCATTGGGCTTCCACTTATAATTAGCAATTTCATGTACCCTTTCCTTTTTATCACCAGACATAAACTCACCACCAATATTCGATTCTTTAACAAAATCTAGATCGCTTTTTAATTTTCTTATTTTACTACGATAAGCTTTCTTTAATTGATCAGTTTTCTCAACTTTTTCTTTAGAGGATAAAGATTTATCTTTTTCTATTTGCAATTCTTTCTTTAAGCGTTTTATTTCTTCATCTCGCTTAATAACGCTAAAACGTGCCTCAACTTCATTCACACGGTCATAAATCGTTTCCAGTTTAGTAGATTTATCAACAACAAATTCAGGTGTCGCCACCTTTCCACAATCATGAAGCCATGCCGCAATTTTTAATTCATACATTTCTTTTTCAGAGAAAATTATATCTGCAAAAGGGCCATCTTTAGTGGCTGCTACAGCCTCAGCTAACATAATAGTAATTTCTGGAACACGAGCACAATGTCCGCCTGTATAAGGAGACTTAGCATCAATCGCAGATGCAATTAATTTAATGAAAGACTCAAATAAAGCCTCGAGGTCCCGAATCAAATTTTTATTGGTAATAGCCACAGCTGCTTGGCTGGCTAATGCTTCAACCATCTGCTGGACATCAGCGCCAAAAGAAATTATTTTCTTTGCCTTTTGAGTTTGTGCATTTAATAATTGAAGAACACCAATAATTTCATCTTCATGGTTTTTTAAAGGAACGGTTAAAAATGATTTAGATCGATATCCCGTCTTTTCATCAAACATTTTGGTCCCAGAAAAATCAAATCCTTTCGTTTTATATGCATCAGGAAGATTAACGGTCTCTCCGGTTAACGCTACATATGCAGCAATCATTGATTTGTTTTCTTCTCCTTCATCCGTATATAACTTGACTGGATAAAAAGGAATATCTTCCCCCGATGTACCACCCATATGAAAATTCAAGGAATCAGTCATAATAATTTCAAATTTTAAGCGTTGATCATCTGTCATCATATAAAGAGTTCCACCATCAGAGTTCGCAATCCTCTTTGCTTCAAGTAAGATCATCTCAAGAAGTTTATCCATGTCACGTTCTTTAGATAGGGCAAGACCTATGTGAGCTAAGTTCTGTATCTGCTCCTCTAAATCAGAT
Organism: uncultured bacterium; assembly: GCA_964428745.1. GTDB lineage: Bacteria > Fidelibacterota > Marinisomatia > Marinisomatales > TCS55. The sequence goes on from CAYRYZ010000002.1 coordinate 63,618, forward strand.
ATATATGCACTGATTGCTCTTGGAGCATCTGAAAGATACTTAGCTACCTCAGTAGTTGAATATGTTGCTTTTTTAGCCATCAAATAGATTTAATTCTATCACTTGAAAACTTACTGAAACCAAAAACATTGAACAACTATATAGATGAGGGTTGTATTCATTGAATTATCTAATTTTTGATATGTCTGAAGTACGGAAAATTATACAGAATGCTTTCAAATTAAAGGTTGATTCGCATCATCTAATTAAATCAGCTCAATCACTTTTGACTAAAGGCGAAAATAATATTATTCATGAATTCCTAGAGTTAGGGCATCTACCAGTAGTTAATAATGCAATTTCTAAATCAAGTCAAGTCGATGAATGGTTAGAACTAATCTTTCAATTAATTAATAAATCAAACTATAATATATATACACTAATAAATCAGCGTGCAATTCGATATAATGATAAACCTTTATTTCAGACTATATCAAATAATAAAATCACTCCTTTATCCTATACAAAGAGTTGGGCGATCATTCAATCTATTGGTTCTTATTTTCAATCAAATCTAAAAGATAATAATACAATTGGTCTCTACTCGCAGAATAATCTAAGGAACGTATTAATAGACTTAGCTTGCCTTTCATACAATATTCGTGTTGTACCAATTCCTATGAATTTATCATCTGATCATTTTGAGTACGTTATAAAGCACGCTGAGATAACTCATCTATTTCTTGATTCAAGTATAACTGAATTATCTATTAGAGATATAAATAAAAAGAAAAATGATATTATGATTATAGATATTGATAATGATCAAGCATGGGATCAGTTTCTTAGTCAGTGTGATAATATTTCAATTCAAAAACCTTTATTACATGACCTAAATGAATTAAGTAGTGTAATGTATACTTCAGGAACTACTGATAACCCAAAAGGAATTATTTTTAATCAAACAAATATTATTTCAAAACGTTTTGCACGCGCACTTGCATTGCCAGATATAGGTCCTGATGATAGTTTTCTGTGCTACCTTCCTCTTTATCATACATTTGGACGTTGGTTTGAAATGATGGGTTCTATTTTTTGGGGAACAACATATACATTTACTGAGACCACTTCATTTAAAAACCTGTTAAAAGATTTTGAATTAAGCAAACCATCAATCTTTATATCGATTCCAAAGCGCTGGATTCAAATTTATGAACAAATAGAAGCGTCAATTGATATAGAAAAATCTAATGATAATGAAATTAATAAAATCACACGTTCAGTGACTGGGGGCAACCTTAAATGGGGGTTGTCAGCTGCAGGATATCTTGATCCGGATCTTTTCAGATTCTTTAACGATAATGGGATAAACCTATTAAGTGGGTATGGCATGACGGAAGCTACTGGAGGGATAACTATGACACCGCCATCAGATTATTATACTGATTCAGTAGGTAAACCATTACCAGGGATTGAACTTAAACTTGCTGAAGACAATGAGTTGCTAATGAGAGGACCTTATGTATCGTCCGGGTATTATAAGGAAGAAATCAAAGGTTCATTTACGGACGGATGGTTTCACACTGGAGATATTTTTCGTAAGAAGAAAAGTCATTATTTTATAGTTGATAGAAAAAAAGAGATATATAAAAATAGTCGTGGGCAAACAATTTCACCTCAAAAAATAGAAAATCTTTTTCAAGATTTTGAAGCAATCAAATCAGTTTTTCTTATTGGAGATGGTAAAGAATTTAATACTGTACTAATCTATCCAGATTTAAGAAATGATATTATAGATTTAGATGATATGTCACAAAAAGAAATTCGGACATATTTCAGCTCGCTAGTCTTTTCTGTTAATTCCTTTTTACCGTCATATGAACGGATTGTGAATTACGCTATTATTCAAAGAGATTTTGTTAAAGATAAAAATGAGATTACATCAAAGAACACTTTTAAGCGTAAGAAGATACTTGAAAATTTTTCTGATATTATTGATCCAATGTACGAAAAGAGTCATATTAGTTTAATTAAAGCCAATCACGAAATACGGATCCCTAATTGGCTATTAAGAGAAAAAAGTATAACTCGTAGAGATATTAATTGGGACGGGAAGAAAATCAGAGAATATGAGCTTAAAGAAGGATTAAGACTAGAATGGACGACAAAATCTCTAATAATTGGTGACTATATTTATAAAACATCAGAAACAATAATTGATTTAGAAAAAATACTAAGAGATCCTACTCTTTGGATTGGAAACAAATCACTTATTGAATTTACAGGTGAGGTTGTTTTCAGGGTCATTTCTTTCGAAGATTACCATACTATTGTATTAGATTCGTCTAAGCTCCCCTTCAACAAGAATATTCATCCATTAAAACAAAAAACATATAAAACTGACGAGTATAATATTTCATTATTACATCAAGCCAGTATTGATCTATTACATAAAAAGAAAAAGAATATTCAAGAAGCGTTAAAATATTTAAAAATAGGTCTATCCTATCCAAAATATAAATCTATCATTCAAGAACAATTACTTAGGATTCAATATCACCCAGATCAAAATAATTGGATTCTAGCTCTTGATATACTAATCCCACATATAAGTGGAGAAATGTTTATTGACCTATTTAAAAAATCAAAAAATCAAAAAATAATAAATAGTATAGATATGAGCCTTATTGAGGATCATCATTTGCAATCAATAATCTTGTATTTGACTGATTTACGTTCAAGTACTAGGATAAAAAAGGGAGAAAATTTAACAATAGAATTGCTGGTGGTTTTCCTCACTGAATTGGGAATAAAAAATCCCAAATACTTTTCAACTATTAGAGGTGAATTGACTTTATGGATTAATGAAACTAACAATCTTGAGATTAAAAAGGTTACCCGTAGAAGCCTTACTAAGCTAAATAAGAATTTTAGAAAATTGATTGAGATAGACTCAAGCATTGAAGGTTTTAATTGGGAAAGAGTTTTGCAGTTTGACAAAAATATATCTGCAGATCTTGTGAAAACATTGAAAAAAATTATCAGCGAAAGTTCTGTAATATGTGAATCAATTTTTATTTTTTCAAAAGGCGATCTTATCCAATTAAAAGATATTTTAGAAAATGGTATCTGGTGTACTCTAATAGGAGAAGGTCACGGGAAATATGTAATTAGAGTACTTGTTCAACTCAAAGATAAAAAAGCCTATAATTTCGTAATAAATGTAAATCATGCACTAAATAAGACAAGATTCAGTCTTGAAACAAATTGGCTTATAATGCTTAATGCTGATGTCCATTCAGAAAAACTTGTTGAAGATTTTGGATCATTTTGGCCCGAATATAAAACTTTTTCTGAGGAATACATCTCTAGCGAGACAGTTTTCCAATATCTAACTAGAAAACAAAAAGAAATCTCTTCTAAAGAGTTTCAAGATCGCTGGCAAATGCGCTGGCTTCATTTTATATGGAATAGTGTTGCTGCCTATTTAGAATTTTGGAAACGATCAAGTCAAACACGTATGATTAAAGATTCGTCTACTCAAAATCTTATTATTCCTCAATTTGATTATTATACGGGTACTCGTCTTATTTCAATCTCTGGCCGATCAAAAACAACTGAACTATCTGATGTATTGATCACACTTTACAAAAAATTGATTCTAGATACTGAAGACCAATTCCCAGGTCTAATAAAGATGGCTGAATGGGAAATTTTATTTACAGTTGTATTAGAAATATTTGGTACAACAAAGGGATTTAGATTGCTAAATAACTTAAAGAATCATAACCAGGAATTAGGACTAACTAAAAAACGAGTGAATTTATTTATTAAAGATGTGAAAGAATTTGGCTTATTACGAAAGCAGGTCGTTTTTGCATCATTAAGATATCAAAGATGGCTTGATCTTAATAACGACGCAACATATGAAGCTCGAGGTGAGATCATATTGGATCTTTATAAAGATTATAACCTACAATCATTGATTGAACAATACCCCGAAACTAGACTCCGATTTTTTCTTATGACAGTATTCAAAGATTCAAATAATGATCTGAAAAATAAACTAAATCAGTTAATGATTATAATGAGATCCGGTTCAATCACAGATGATATTTTAGAGACATATCTACATCAAATACACGAGGAAATTGAATTAAGTAAAGCAGAAAAATACTTTCTTACCCGTCTTGTATTTGAACATGTAGATGCCGCTGATTACGCTGAATTAATAACAAGAGATATTGGTGATAAAGGACTTCTAGAATTAGCTATAAACACAAAAGATTCATCTGGAAAACTATTTACAATTAGACCTGCATTTCATCCAAAAGAAATTGCGAGATTTCATAGATTACTATTAGAAGCAAAATTAGATGTAAAATTTGAATCTCATCACCAATTCCTTCTTACTTTTGATCAGAAAAATAATTTAGTAGGGGGTGTTTTTTGGAAAAAAACTTCGCACGGAATTGCTCATCTTGAAAAGATAGCCATTTCTAAAGATTTTCAAAAAAAGCATTTAAGTATTATGCTAATTGAAGAACTTTATCAAAGATTGAAAATAAAAAAATATAAATACCTCACTGTTGGATTCTTTAAATCAGAACTTTTTTATAAAGTTGGATTTGAAATAAATCAAAAATTTGGAGGCTTAGTCAAACACCTTTAATACAGCATCAAATATATAATTACACCAGTTACAGATACATATAACCAAATTGGCAATGTAATTTTTGCAATCCTACGATGTTTAAGTAAATTTTCTGACCACCCACGATAAAGTGTTAATAATGCTAAAGGAATAATAATTGCTGCTAAAACAATATGGGTTATAAGAATAAAAAAGTAGAGTTCTGAATAATTTCCCAAATATTCTTTGGGGCCCGATTTAAACCAATGATAAATCACATAGCTTACTAAAAAAGCACCCGAAATACCAAAAGAAGTCAACATAACATTTTTATGTAATCGTCGTTTCTTTTGTCGAATTAATATATAGCCATAAATCAATAATATCGTCGTAATAGTGTTTAATGTAGCATTAACTAAAGGCAATGTTGAAACATCAATTGCCCCCTCAATACCTTCGGGCCTTGGTCCCAAGATCAAGAATGCAACAGTCGCAGAAATAATAATAGAAACTATATAAATAATTCGGATCCAAAAGCTATCTTTATTCATCAATATTCTCCATTTAACAAAACCCTAATATCTTTTTTTAAAGTTTTAATATCATCAGTTTTCATACCGTTATAATATCCGCGAATATTTCCATTCTGATCAACCAATGCGAACTTTTCACTATGAAAAATAATATCTTCATAATCTCCCATTTTGAATCCATTTTTTATTACAAGTTTTACATTTTCTTCAGGTCCAGTAAGAAAATGCCATCTATTAGTATTCGCATTATATCTTGATGCATATTCTTTTAAAATTTCTGGGGTATCATATTCAGGGTAAACTGAAATTGATACAATTCTAACCTTATCATTATTCTTAAAAGCTTTATGGATTAAATTCATATTCCCAGTCATAACTGGGCATGCCATCGTACAGGTAGTAAAAATAAAGTCTGCTACCCAAACTTTTCCTGTTAACTCCTTTTTAGAAATTAAATTCCCGTCGCTATCTGTGAATTCAAATGATGGTATTGATCCAAGTTTAGGTAATTGGTAATCATTCTTAGAGTCCTTCATCATATAGGTGCCGAATAATGTAATTGCAACTATAATGTATAAAGTAAATCGTATTTTTCTGTTGATCATATATTTATATCAATAATAATTATCAAAAGTAATGCTGGTAAATAAAAAACTGAGGCCTTCAATAATAATAATGCATTTTTAACTGTGTGATTTTTTGCTAGTGGAATTGCTGAAAAAAGAAAAGCAGAAGTTATAATTGTAACGCCCAATAGATAAATTATTCCCATAGAGCCAATCATTACCGGTAATAATGAAATTGGAATCATTAAAAGAAGATGCCAAAAAATCTGACGCATTGTTCTATCTCCATTAGGGTCAATCACCGGCAGCATTTTATAATTAGCTTTCTTATAATCATCTTTACATATCCATGCGATAGCATAAAAGTGAGGATGCTGCCAAAGATACATAATCCCAAATAATACCCATGCCATTGCATTAATTTCTCCTCTTGCAGCAGTCCAACCTCCAATTATTGGTAACGCGCCAGGAATTGAGCCTATAGATGTATTTAACCATGTAATCTTTTTTAGGGGTGTATAAACCAACGCATAAAGAAATGCAGTCAATAAAGCTAAAAACCCAGTAAGCATATTTACTTTTAATAATAACAAAATACTTCCACCAATAGTCATAAGTATGCCATAGATAAGAGCTACATATGGGGAAATAAGTTTCGCAGGTAAAGGTCTATTCTGAGTGCGTACCATATATCCGTCAGCCTCCCTTTCAAGATAATGGTTCAAAGTTCCTGACCCTGCGGCTGTCATTGATGTACCAATAAGGGTATATACCAATATTTCTATGGAACCAATACCCATATTGCCAAGATAATAACCTAAAAATGTTGCTACCAGAACCAACGATAAGATATTTGGTTTACTTAATTCCATAAAAATTCTAAATAGAGACCTGGCCTTTTCTTTTTTTAATCTCATGATTTCCAATCTATCCATCTAATAGGATTGCTTCTCAAAACAAGTAACGTACAAAAGCCGAGAAATGCTGCTCCCGTTACAACATGAAAACTCGTTATGTAAGGTGACCGTTCAGATAAAATAGTGAACGCCCCTAAGGTTAACTGAATTAATAAAATTATTGTAATCCAAATGATGGTTTGATGAATGATTTGATTTTTTTTGATTATATTGCCATGTTGATATAAAAAATATCCAACTGTCCCCGAAATAATTATTGCACCTAATCTATGTGCAAAATGAATAATCACCTGATATCTATTAATCATATCAATATCCATATCAAATAGCATAACATTAATATTATTAATCATTCGTTCAGAGAATGTAGGAATCCACATACCTCCCATTGTTGGAAAATCTGGGATTGCCATACCAGAACCGGTGTGACGCATTAACGCCCCTAAGATCAATTGAAAATAAACCATGCCCATAATGACAAAAGAAAATTTCCTTATTTCTAAGGATTGATCACTATCTATTCTTTGAGAACGTTCATTTGATATACTATAAGCAATGACTATTGTTAAAATAAAAAAGGTTTGCGCTAATACTCCGTGAATTATTGATATTGCTGGAGGAAGAAAAAAGAGAACAGTAATGCCTCCAAAAATACCTTGGACTATTACAAGTAACAAAGATGTGTAAGAAACTTTTTTAACCCATTTTGGCTGATTTGAAAAACCCATGCAAATGGCCTGAATTAAGGTAATAAAGCCAACAAAAGTAGCAACCATTCTATGACCATGTTCATAGAAAATCCCCCCAACCATTTCAGATAAAGGAAAAGCAAACATTTGTTTACCATATGTTGTAGGCCAATCTGGAACTGATAAACCAACTTCATGACTTTTAACCAATGCACCTGCAAATATTAAAAAAAATGTGCAAAACACTGTTGTTTTGGTTAGTCGTTGCAACCAACTAGTTGATAATAAATTCATACTATAAGATTTTAGTAATAGTAATAAAAAACCCCTACAGTTTAATAGGGGTTGATTAAATTATTTTTCCATTTAAAAGTTTTACCATTCATCATCTCCCCAATCATCATCTTCCTCTTCTTCTAAATATTCTAGCTCTTTTTGTAGCCAAGCTGAATACCCTTCATCATTATGAACTGTCAAAAAACCTTTCATTCGATAATGACCCAGACCACAGAGTTGTGCGCAAGCGATTTCAAAGCCTTTCCCTTCTCTACCGGTACCTATTGTAGTCTTCAGGAATTCCTCGGTTGTCATAGTAGCTTCAAACCAAACAGGTATTTCCATACCTGGGATAGCATCTTGTTTAACTCTTAACTCAGTAAGAGAAAAACTATGGATTACATCTTTTGTTGAAAGTGAGATATTTATGGGTGTATTTACAGGTATGTGGAGTTGATTAACAGTGACTACGTCATCTTTTGCAAAATCATCTGAGCGATCTAG
>CAYRYZ010000002.1:71814-75670 GCA_964428745.1 uncultured bacterium
TCACTCCACTGTATTCCGCCTTAGTATTTTTAGAAGCTCTAAATCGAATAAGGGTATAAATAAAAAAGATTCCCCATCCAACAAATAAAATAAGCATTAGCCAATGCGTAAGTGAAATAACATGGTCGATTGCTGGTCCTTGGGTTGAGGCAGATACTTTTGGGAGTCCTAGCTTTTGAAGTAATTCTAACACCTAAATTTACCTCCTAATTGTATCTTTTTGATTTGGTAATGAATTTGCATGTTTCTTTGCACGGCGAATTAATACATAGATTGAGGATCCAACACCACTTAGAACACCGCCAGTTATTCCCAGCATCGTAAAAATTGCTTTATTCATACCTTCCACAGCTGCTGAATCTGAGTTTCCGTAACAAGTTGCACAAGCAAGTGCGATCTGCGGAAAAATAATAATCGCGATAATAACACTTGTAAATAAAGTACTTTTTTTCATGATATAGTTTTGAATTTTTTTATTACTTGAAAACCATAGATCATTAGACCAACTCCAACTAGTAATGCAGCCACACTGATTGTTAGAGATTGATTTAACCCCCATAGACTAAGCCAAAAACTGATTATAATGGATAGAATAATAAATAGAATATGGAATGATTTTATTGACATTTGATTACATCTGCGTATGATTTAGCATTGTCCCTAATGGTACAAACATGAGAACCATAAACATGGCTACGGTTACAAGTAAAGTCCAATAGATTGCGACCTTTTCATCAATCAAATGCATGAAATAACATGCTACCAGTGAACCTTTTATACTTGCAACAATTAATGCAAATATGATTGCTGTACGTACGCCAAGGTCTAGGTAAGAGATGCCCACGGTTATCACCGTTAGGCAGGCTAACGCAACAAAAACTAGCACATAGGTTTTTATATGATGTTTTACTTCTTCAGGTGTCATACAATGATCCTCATAATAGATAGAGCACGGGAAACAAAAATATCCAGACTAGATCTACAAAGTGCCAATATAGTCCAACTATTTCAATGCGATTAACAAATCTTTCTGGGTCACTTTTCCACATTTTAGCCCCTGGCATCCAGAAGAAAAAGATAACAATGATACCTCCAATAACATGCAAAACATGTAATCCAGTCATTGTAAAGTATATACCCAAAAAGTTGTTTGTACTTGGATAAAGATGGTGATCAAACTTGGCAGTATACTCAAAATATTTGACTACCAGAAATGCACAGGCCAATAATAATGTTAAACCAGCATAAAGTTTAAACTTACTAAAATCATTTAATTTTAAAGATGCCCAGCTCATAACCATTGTCACTGAAGAAGTAATCAAAAACATGGTGTTTAGTGTAGCAAGTGGAACATTCAGAATATCAGCACCAACTGGCCATGTATCAACCCCAGTTCTTAAAAAGACGTAGGCGGAAAATAATCCACCAAATAGCATAACTTCTGATGCTAAAAATAGCCAGACACCGAGTTTACCATTATATAACCCTGTATCAGGTCGATTCTTTACGGTAAATGGAATATCCATAAATTTTAGCCCTTCTTGCTTTGTGGTGTAAAATCTTCTTTTGAACCAGGAACACTGTATTCATATGGACCACGATATACAGTGGGAACTTTTTCAAAGTTACCATGTCCCAATGGCGGTGAAGTTGTATCTGTCCACTCCAGTGTGGTCGCACCCCAAGGATTAACCTCACCTGTTTTCTTACCCTTAAGACTTATAATCATATTTACAATAAAAAATAATTGTGATAGACCAAGTAGCCAGGCAGATACTGACATAACCTCATTAAGGTAAAGAACGTCAGCTGCATGAGCATAGATTTCTCCACCATCCCATAAGCGACGAGAGACTCCAGCTAGTCCCTGAATGAACATCGGCATAAAAACACCATTCATAAATATAAATGAGAAAAAGAAATGCAATTTACCCAATGTTTCATTAGTACGTTTACCTGTTATCTTTGGAAACCAATAGTATATACCAGCAAAAAGAGCAAATATAGTTCCAGGTGCAACTACATAATGAAAGTGACCAATAACATAATAGGTATCATGAAGATGAATATCCGCTGCGGCTAAACCTAGTGGCAATCCAGTTAAACCACCAATGCCAAACATAGGCAAAAATCCTAAAGCAAATAACATAGGTGTATTAAACCTGATTGACCCTCCCCATAATGAAAGTAATAGTGCTGTTAGAATAACGACAGACGGAATAGAAATAATCATGGTTGTTGTTTGAAAAAATGCACCAATACTTGTTCCCATTCCTGTTAGATACATATGGTGTGCCCAAACAATGAAAGACATAAATCCTAAAAAGACCATCGCATAGACTAATGATTTATAACCCTGAATAGGTTTGCGAGTATTATTAGCTATAATTTCAGTAACAATACCAAAAGCTGGTAAGATTAATACATAAACCTCAGGATGTGCTAAAAACCAAAATAAGTGTTGCCATAATAAAGGACTACCACCTCCAGCATTTGTCAAAACTTCACCTGAAACTACCAATCCACTAGGCATAAAAAAACTCGTTCCGGCCAATCTATCCATTAACTGCAATACACCTGCAGCTTCAAGTGGGGGAAACGCTAGCAACAAAAGAAAAGCAGTTATGAACTGAGTCCAAACAAAGATAGGTAATTTCATCCAAGTCATACCTTCTGTTCTTAACTGAATAACAGTTGCCAATATATTAATTGATCCTAATAAAGAGGATGTGATCAGCAGTACCATACCAAATAACCAAACTGTTTGGCCCGTTGTTGCAATATCTGCTAATGGCGGATAAGAAGTCCATCCTGAATTTGCTGCACCACCAGGTACAAAAAAACCAATAGCCATAATTACAGATCCCAAAAAATACATCCAATAGGATGTAGCATTTAATTTTGGAAAAGCCATATCGATAGCACCTATTTGTAGTGGAAGAAAATAGTTGCCAAAGGCACCAAATGCTAATGGGACTACACCCAAAAAGATCATTATAGTTCCATGCATAGCACCCAATGAATTATACATCTCAGAAGGTAAAATTCCACCATCACCAATTAAACTACCAACAATAGGAATTGGGCTCTCGGGGTAAGCTAATTGATATCGCATTATCATCATTAGCCCAAACCCAAACAATAACCATACTAAAGATGTAATGCCATATTGGATACCAATGATCTTATGATCAGTAGAAAAAACGTACTTTGTCCAAAAACTTTGCTTATGATGATCAGAGCTCATTAAGTATTCCTAATTATTCTAAAATGAAAATTTGTTTTATTTTATTATTATATGGATAGAATGATAAAAAAAGCATTGGAATATAATTCCTCATTAATATGATGACAAAATATTTCATTTACTTTTACGATTCATTTTTTCCCGCTTAGCAATTACTCTATCAGCTAAGTGCTTTAGAGATTCATTCTCTAGCATTTGTCTCATTTTTTCTTTAATAGGTTTCCATTGGTCATGTAGAGGGCATGGAACTTCATCAGAACATAAATTCAAACCAATTACACATTGTGGATTTTCAAGAATAGGACCATCAATACAAACAACAATATCATTTAAATAAATTTTTTCGGGAGACTTAGCCAATGTAACTCCTCCAGTTCTCCCTCTAGTCGCATGAATCAATCTATGTTTAACTAAAGATTGCATAATCTTAGATAAAAATTGTGATGGGATTCCATATGAACTTGCAATCTTATGAATCATAGTTGGAGAATCAGATTTATTTTCAGTTAAATAAATCATAGCCTGTATGGCGTACTCTGCGGATTTAGAATATAACACGGGCCTTGAGATTACCATCGATTAAACCATTAAATCAAAATAATTTTGAAT
>CAYRYZ010000003.1:0-46424 GCA_964428745.1 uncultured bacterium
AGATTCCCTCCCATTGTTTCTTTGTAAATAAAAATGTTTCATAGATTTGAGCCAGAGGCGTTTCATACAGAATTCTCAAGATTCTACATTCCACACTTTTTTTCTACACTTACTTGCTGAAGCGCTTCCATTGTCCCTTTCGCCGATTTTAATTCTGATGCTATTTCCCCATCTCCCTCAATAAAAAAGTATGCTGGCAACATTCCAATCGCCAAAACCCAACCCACTATTTCGTCATTATTATAAATTATATCCTGTTGAGCTGTTAATTCTGCAACTTGGCGAGTATATCTCTGCTTTTCTACTGCTATTTGTTGGCAATCATAATTGTTATATATACCTGGTGAAACAAATGATGCAGTTAGTTCAGCTGGTTTCGTAGCACAACTAGTAATTAGTAGTGAAATACATACCAATCCTATTAAGAAAATTTTAAATGATTTCATTACACCTCCTACGGTATCTTATTTATTATATACCAAATTATTTTCACACAAAAAATTACACATAAATTACTCAACAATGTGTGTACGCTTTATTAAAAAACTTTTTTGATTGTAACCTTTACTTCTCATAATATTAATGGTAAGTTTACGTTACATATAAGGAGAGAAAATATGAATGATATAATAGCTTTACTTGGAATACTAAGCGGAATGGTAATTCCTTTGGGAGTGTTTGTTTGGTTGTATTTTGATGCCAAAAATAAGAGAGCATCCATTATTGAGGTTGCTAAAACTATTGATGATCCATCAAAGGTAGAAGAGCTGATAAGTAAACTAGATGATGAAAAGAAGAAAGAACCCATAGAATATAGAAGAGGAGGAACAGTAACCTTTTTTGTAGGTATAGGTTTATATCTTCTAGGTATGACTGCATTGGGACCCGTTCTAAAGGGTGTGGGTCTATTGGTTGCTACAATTGGAGTTGGGACATTTGTTGCTGGATACCTTTTTCCAAATGATAGCACTGGTATCACAAAAGCAGTGGAAGAATTTGAGAAAAGATAAATTTGGGCAGAAACCACAAAAAACTTTTAAACAATCTTGAAGAACTCAGGAAATCAGCAAGGTTAACGCAACAAGAACTTTCTGAGAGTGCCGAAGTTTCAAGGAAAAGCATTAATGCGATTGAAAACGGAGTTTATGTCCCTTCTACAGTTCTTGCATTAAAAATTGCAAAAACTCTCAACTGCTCTGTTGAAGATTTATTTAAATTGCCTTGAATCTACTAATCTAATTCTGCACTCAAAATTATTTACAGTCTGGGGACGCCATTTACTCCAAACCCCTACCCCACTTATTTCACGGGTTGGGGGTTTGAGTCGCTCCTGCGCTACATAAAAACCTCAATTGTAAAATGGTGAGTTTTTGTCATAAATTGCATATAACTACCAAAGGAGAACTAATCAGTATGAAAAAAATTAGTTTATTAATAATTGCCATCACTACCATAGTTTCTGCTCAATTACGAGTAGGTCTTGACATGTCAAGAGATATGTCAATGGGTGGTGCAATAGGGTCACTTTTAGGAGATATTGAAATTGAAGGTACTGGCTTTACAGTTGGATACGAGAAAACGCTTTTAAGTTTAGGAGGTCTTGGAGCTGAGTATACAATGGGCGGAGAAGAAGGTCTTGATATGTTTTACACATATGCAGTGGCTAAAATACCTGTAGGCCTCCCTATGTTTAGAGGAATTGCTCGCGCGGGTTATTCAATTCCCTTAGGAGATGGCGGCGATGAATACGATGCAGGATTAGCATATGGTGTGGGGTTAAGATTTAAATTACCCCTATTCCCTGTAGGCGCTGAAGCTCACTATACAATACATAATCTTGAGATGAAAGATGATGGAGAATTAGGAGGCTTACTTGATGACCTAGGCATTACTTATAAAGTAATGAATTTAACTGTCACATATTCTTTCTAATCAAATAAATCGATTACCATTTAAGCCCCATCGTGTACGCATGATGGGGCTTTTTAATTTATAAAACTAGTAATCGCAATATAGCGACTATTCACGTGGTTGATAAGATACGCCAAACCATCACCTAATTGTTGAAGATTGACTTCAGGATCTTTCTTATCATCATCAGATCGATCTATAAAAGGTTTGATTAGATCGTTATATCTCTGAAATATTTCTATCATCTTTTGTGGGGAGTATGCGTCCTCTACTGTTATCTTAAGATTAGATCTATATTCTTTTAAATAGACTTCATCATCTAATAAAAAACGAATTAATGGCCAGTTATCACCAACTTCATTTAAACCAATCGATAATGGTGTTCTGAATTGGCCTGCGTTTATCATCGCTTCATTATGATCCCAAGGAATCCAAGTAAGCTTTGATGTCTCAGGATCATTATATAAATAATAATTTTGGGACATCTTTCCATAAGAATCCCAATTTTGAATTGTTGTATTTGTTGCTAACCATTTTAGGAAGACATCAGTTCGAAAGATTGATTCAAGTTTAGACCTCCAAACTGTAGGTTCAATTAAACGGTCAGAACTATGTAATAAATCAAACAAATTAAGGATATCGGACCAATTTGAGTCATCCTCGTTTGTATGTTTCGAAAATGACTCTTCAGTAAATGATCCTTTAGCAAAAGTCGCTCCTCGACCTTTAGGTTTATATAGATTGCCATCATCACTTGTAAATTGACTCTCAATAACAGTATCATCAACCTCTTCAACGCATGTATATAAACCCCAAAACTCTGGTCCATTTCCATGATCTAAATAAACTCTGTAAAACGCAGTTTGAGCGGATGGAATACCTGCGGATCGAAAAATATCCGCTGAGACTTTTTCTCTTAATAAAGATGGATCCATCGCATTGGATGACATGGATAATTGTTTAAATCCATAAAATCTCTGATTATCGATCTGCGGATAATCATCTTCAAATTCATCAAAATCAAGCTTCAAAGGAATCTTCCAAATTCCTCTGTTCCAAGAAAATCTTATGGTCGAATTACCTTTAAAACGAACTCCCACCTGGTACCATTGCTTTCCATTAAAATACAATTCAGAAGGAACCCAAATTGGGTTTTCTTTTGAATTTTCACCGGACTTTGGTGGCCCCATTCCTGATCCAAATGGTCCATATTTTTCCGTCATATCATCTATCATCTTCTGCCAATTATTCTCGGAAATTATTATATCAATTCTGTTAACATTATCCTGAGGAAAAACCCTATCATAGTTTCGTTGCCCATTGTTACTATGACTGTCTTCTGTCCAGTCAGGAGTGTCAAAATTTGGATCAATATCTAAATTATTTGACTTCTTATCATCACATGACAATATGATCAAGCTAATAATACCGATTAATATTTTTTCTTTCACAAATCCCTATATTTATCCGAATTAGACCAATAAATTATTAGTAAAGTTAATTTTAATATGTTCAGTGAGACAATTAATGTAAATTTTCTAAATAAGATTTATATAATTTTAGAATTACACACAACTATTCCAGCACGGTAGGAGAAAATTCATGTTAAGAAAAACCCTAATTCCAATAACATCACTCATTATTTTAATCACTGGTTGTAATGAGAGACAAGAAACGCCCTTTAAGATAGATTATGAAAAATATCAACTTGATAACGGTTTAACTGTTATCCTACATCAAGATAAATCAGATCCAATTGTAGGCGTAGCAATTCAATATCACGTTGGCTCTAACCGTGAAATCCCAGGGAGGACCGGATTTGCCCATCTATTTGAACATATGTTATTCCAAGAGTCTCAGCATGTTGGGCAAGATCAATTTTTTAAGATGATTCAAAACGCTGGCGGAACCTTAAATGGCGGTACAAGTAAAGATGGGACCGTTTATTATGAAGTTATTCCTAAGAACGCACTTGAGACTGCACTCTGGTTAGAATCAGATAGAATGGGTTGGCTATTATCAACAGTAACCCAAGCTGCTTTTGAAAATCAACAAGAAGTTGTGCAAAATGAAAAAAGACAACGGGTAGATAATCGTCCATATGGCCATTCTAATTATGTGATGATAAAAAATATGTACCCTAAAGACCATCCTTATAATTGGACTACGATTGGAGAGCTCGAAGATCTTAAAAATGCGACTTTAAAAGATGTTAGAGATTTTTATGAGCAATGGTATGGCCCCAATAATGCTACGATGGTGATAGCGGGAGATATTAACAAACGAGAAGTAAAATCTTTGGTGAAAAAATATTTTGGTGAGATCAAACCTGGTCCAGATAATGGCGACCCAGAACCTCAGCCAGTAGAATTAAGTAAGATTAAAAAAGTATATCATGAAGATAACTTTGCTCGGTCTCCTCGATTAACGATGGTATTCCCTACTGTTGACCAGCGCCATTTTGATGCAGCAGCTCTTGAATTATTAGGGCAATTATTAGGCGATGGTAAAAAGTCACCTCTTTACAAAGTGATTGTAGAAGAAAAAAAATTAGCACCTTCTGTCTATGCTTACAGTGGGACTCAAGAAATTGCCGGAACATTTGAAGTCGTATTAACCGGGTTTCCAACAACAGATCTAACTGAAGCTGAAAACGCGATGCATGAAGCATTTGAACGTTTTGAAACAGATGGATTTACTACTGCAGATTTGGAGAGATTAAAAGCTAAATATGAAACAGGTTTTTATAGTGGAATCTCATCCGTGCTTGGTAAAGGATATCAATTAGCATATTACAATGAATATTTTGGTTCTCCCGATGCCATAGCTGAAGAGCTTCAAAAAGTTCTTGATGTAAATATGAGTGATATTAAAAGAGTGTATGAAAAATATATTAAAAACCAAAATTATGTATTAACCAGCTTTGTTCCTCGTGGAAAAGTTAATCTTATTGCAGAAGGATCAAACCTATTCCCAATTAATGAAGAGAAAATTGTAAAAAACGTTAAGAAAGCAGTTAGCGAAGGTGAAATGGGTGTAGCAACAATACCATCTACGTTTGATAGATCTGTGAAGCCAGATGATGGTCCGCAACCAAGATTAAATCTTCCTAAAATATGGAAACATGATTATGATAAAGGAATATCTATTTTAGGAGCAAAACATGATGAGCTTCCTTTAGTCAGTTTTGGCATTTCAATTGAGGGTGGTATGTTGCTAGATAATCCTAATAAAGTTGGTGTTGCAAATCTAGTAACAGACATTATGATGCAAGGAACTGCAAATAAGACACCTATAGAATTAGAAGAATCCATTGATGCCCTTGGATCTTCAATAAGTATGTCTACAGGTAAACAGTCCATCAATATAAATGTAAATACTCTAAAAAGAAATTTCTTACCTACCCTAGAACTCGTTGAAGAAATACTGTTTGAACCCCGCTGGGATTCTAAAGAATTTGATCGAGTCAAACGTGAGACAATGGAATCAATTAAAAGACGGAGTGCTGTTCCTTCAACAATTGCATCGAATGTCTTTAATAAGCTCAATTATGGCGAACATATTCTTGCAAATTCAACTCTTGGGACTGTTAAGTCAGTTCAATCAATTGAGCTAAATGATTTAAAAAGCTTTGTAAATGCTAATTTATCTGTTGATTTAGCTACAATTAGTATTGTTGGCGATATTAGCCGTAGTGAGGCTGTTAATGCCTTTAAACAGCTAGTTGATCGATGGGATATCAAAGATGTTAATTTCACTGATTATGATCTACCCCCTACCAATAAGAATGCACAGGTATATTTTGTAGATGTTCCTAATGCTAAACAATCTGAAATTAGGATTGGATATGTGAGTCTTCCCATTACACACCCAGATTACTATTCAACTACAGTTATGAATATGAAGCTTGGAGGAAACTTTAGTGGAGATGTAAATATGGTCTTACGAGAAGAAAAAGGGTTCACATACGGTGCAAGAACAAGATTCACTGGCAGTAAATATCCGGGAACTTTTACTGCTTCATCTGGTGTTAGGTCAAATACTACTGAAGAATCAGTTAATATATTTAAAGATCTTATGTTGAATTATCGTGATCCAATCGATGAAGAAGATCTTGAATTCACAAAAAATGTTTTATTAAAATCAAATGCTCGACGATTTGAGACCTTAGGTGCTCTTCGAGGTATGATTAACTATATTGCAGTATATGGGCTTCCCTTTGATTACATTAAAAATGAAGAACAGATAATAAGAGATATGACGGTAACAAGCCATAATGATCTGGTAAAAAAATATATACGACCTGATGAGATGATTTATTTGGTTGTTGGTGATAAAGCAACTCAATTAAATGGCCTTAAATCGCTAGGGTATGGCGATCCGATTTTATTAGATGAGAATGGAAACCCAGTTAAATAATTATCTATTAAATAATTAATAAAAAACCCTCAAGTAATTGAGGGTTTTTTTAATAATGAATTTGATTGAAAGATTAAGTGATTGGACATTATTCAGTATAATATTTATTACAATATTTGCTGTTTTAGGTTCTGCTGAAGCACTAAGAAAGTATACACACAGGCCGCCAGAGTCTACTCGGAAATTTATTCATATTTTTGTAGGCCTCATCATTTGCTTATGCCCATTAATATTTAAAATTAATTATCAATTAATTCTTCTATCCTCTTTATTTATAGGTATTAATGCATATTTATTGTTTTCAAAAAAATTTGAAAGCATGCATACAACTTCTCGAAAAAGTTATGGAACAATCTATTTTCCTTTTTCCGTTTTGATTTTATCTTATTTCTGGTGGGACAAACCTATTTCGTTCATATTAACAATGCTTGTTTTGACACTTGCGGACCCAATTGCTGCTATCTTCGGTGCCAAAGAACGTAATGTTTTCACACCTTGGGTTGATCAAAAATCAATGCGAGGATCATTGGCTATGTTTAGTTCTTCATTCTTAATTATCTTACTAGGGACAGATATATTATCAAAATTTTACGGTTCGACTTTCCTTCTTCCATTTCCAATCCTATTCGGATTAGGGATTTTTACCGCACTATCCGCGACTTTATCCGAATTAGTAAGCTGCAAAGGCTCTGATAATCTTTCCATACCTATCGTTACATTCATATCCTATGAGATATATCTAATTAATTATACACATGGTACTTTATTTCAACTCTTAACTTGGACATTATTATCAATAATCATATTCGCAATTGCTAATAAACAAAATTCTTTAACTATCAGTGGATCAATTGCTGGTTATTTATTGGGAATTATAATATTTGCTTCCGGAGGATGGGATTGGATTTCTCCCCTTGTATTTTTCTTTATTTCATCCTCAATATTATCTCACCTTAAAACAAAAGTTCCCTCTAAGAGAAATATAATTCAAATACTAGCCAATGGAGGATTTCCTGCAATTTGCGCTATTGAGTACATTTTTTGGGATTCTACTTACTCATCTGTTCTGTACTTAGGAGCAATTGCAGCAGCAACAGCAGATACTTGGGGTACTGAGATAGGTTATTATTCTAGAACATCTCCAAACCTTATTTTTTCAAATATAAAAGTACCCAAAGGAACATCAGGAGGCATCACTTATTTAGGCATATTTGGCTCAATAATTGGAGGACTTGCGATTGGATTGATTGGAGAACTTAGTCTTGGTATAAAAAATTTAATTTTCCCTATTACTATCGCCGGAATATCAGGCTCATTATTTGATTCAACACTAGGCAATTATGTACAAGGAAAATATGTATGTAATAAATGTAATAATATGATCGAAGAACGATCCCACTGCAATGATCCAACTTCACTAATATCAGGATCAAGATGGATTGATAATAATATGGTTAATTTCTTAAATACGTTAGTTGGCGCAATTGTAGCTTATCTAATATGGATTTAATGGGCAAAACTTCTCGATATAAACAATCAATTCAAAAGATTGATTCCGTAATAACTGATTATGATATGAGCGAAATAGGGAAAATGGCAATTGTATGTTCAATACTAAAATCAGAATTTAAAGAATGGATCTTTTGTGGATTTTACAGAGTATCTTCTCACAATCTTCTTGAGATTGGTCCATATCAAAGTGACGTTATCCCTTGTGGGCACATTAGTTTTGATAGAGGAGTATGCGGAGCTGCTGCAAAAACAGAAAAAACAATTATTGTAGGGAATGTAATGAATTATCAAAATTATATATCTTGCGATAATAAAACTTTATCTGAGATAGTAATCCCCGTGATGAAAAATAATCAATTAATTGGGGTTTTGGATGTTGATGGTGATCAATTTGATCAATATGATCATATTGATCAAAAATATTTAGAAAAAATCGCTAATCTTATATAAAAAAAAGCCCTGCATTTTGCAGGGCTTTTAAAGATAAAATATCACCTAATCTAGATAACCTTATGGACGATCAAACCAACCATGACAATTAGCGATACAAATATCAATGAAACGCCCATGTTACCTTTTTTAATCTCTTCCCATTCATCAATATCTGTTGATAACCAATCAAAAACCTTAAGAGAGATACCAACGCCTAAGCCAAAACCAACAGCGGCGGTAATAGCCCATAGTAATGAACGTCCATATTGTGCGAACATGCCTCCCCAACTTGTAGGATCTAACATTCTTCCTCCTTGTTTACAATGTTTGAATTGAATTTTTTATCAATCGCATAAAACCAGCAGTATCAACTTTGCCGTCAGTCAGTTGACGTACTTGATCTGCAGTAGCTTTAGCGCTGATAATAGTATTTTGTCTAGAAACTGGTATTATTACCGTTACTTCGGTATTACCTGGGATCACAGGAACATATCCTGATTTTTTCTTAGCAAATGCTTCTTGGTGACTCATTGCTTGACCCACAGAGATAAAGCCTACTAGCATCACCATTTCAAAATTATTTCTAGCACTCTCCATTTCTAAAGAAAAGCTGTAGGAACCATCAGGTTTCTTTGTCAATGCCATTTTCTTTTCATCAACAGTTACACGATAATATTTACATGTATTTGAAACCTTCCGATAAAAGGCATAATTAGCAAAAAGAAATTGACTTCCCACTACCATAATTGTTAGTAATACGAAAATTTTTCTTAAGTTCATTATTTTACCATATCCTATCATTAAACAGGCAGAATTTTACAAGTGTCTTATACTGTAGTCAAGCTCCAAATACGATATTACCATTCTTTATAACTTTCTGGATGGGGTGATTTGAAATATAATATGGAATATCTATCAATGAATCTAAATCCCAAATAATTAAGTCTGCTTTTTTTCCTAATTCAACTGAGCCAATTTCATTATGTAGTCCTAAAGTCTGTGCAGCATTATAAGTTGCGGCTGCAAATGCTTCTTCAACTGTTAATCCCATAAATAAGCATGCCAAGCTAATAATAAAGGGCATTGATTGAATATGTGAGCTTCCTGGGTTAAAATCAGTTGCTAATGCTATTTTTATTCCAGCATCAATAAGTTTGCGTGCTGGAGCATATTTTGTTTTTCCAAGAAAAAAAGTCGTTCCAGGCAATAAAGTTGCTATCACATTATTGTCAGCAAGAGCTAGAATTCCTTCTTCACTGATTGCCATAAGGTGATCAGCTGAAAAAACTCCTATCTCACCAGCTAATTCTGCAGCTCCTGAATCAACAAATTCATCTGCATGCATCCTTGGTTTTAATCCATGCTCGATACCTGATTCTAAAACTTGTCTAGATTCATTTACGGAAAAATAATCTTTTTCACAAAAAACGTCATTAAACTGAGCAATTCCCTGCTCAGAAACTGCCGGGATCATCTCATCACAAATTAATTGGATATAACCTTTATGATCATCACTAAATTCATGTGGATATGCATGGGCGCCCATAAAAGTTGGGACTATGTCAATAGAATGACTACTATTCACTTTATCAATTACTGACAATGATTTTAATTCAGAATTCGTATTTAGTCCGTAACCAGATTTAGCTTCAACAGTTGTTGTACCATTTTCAATAAAACGATCCATCCTTCTCTCTAATCTCTTAGCTAGTGCATCCTCACTTGCATTTCTTACGCCACGAACACTAGATACTATTCCACCTCCATCGTTTGCTATTTCTTCATAGGTAGATCCTGATAAGCGCATGGCATATTCATTATCCCTTTTATCATAAAATACGGGATGAGTATGAGGGTCAACAAAACCACTAGTCACCATTTTACCATGACAATCTATAGTCAGATAATCTTTATTTTTTCCAATTGAAGAAATTAGACCATCTTTAATAAATACTTTGGTATCAGTATATGACTCTACACCAACATTATTTGCAGTATAGAGACAGCCAATATTATCTAATAAAGTAGAATTACTCATCAATTATTGGAATATCTACATTCCAATCCTTTGCATTTTGTATAGCATCATTATATCCAGCATCAGCATGTCTAAGAATCCCCATTCCAGGATCATTTGTAAGTACTGCTTCAACTCTTTTTGCCATTTCGGGAGTACCATCTACACAGATTACTTGTCCAGCATGAATAGCCAGCCCCATACCAACTCCTCCTCCATGATGTATAGATGTCCATGTAGAGCCACCCGCTGTAGATATAAGAGCATTAAGCAAAGGCCAGTCGGCCACCGCATCCGATCCGTCTTTCATACTTTCAGTCTCACGATAAGGTGATGCGACAGAGCCACAATCTAAATGATCTCGACCAATAACTATTGGCGCAGACAATTCACCATCTGCAACCATCTGATTTAAAGCTAAACCAAATTTTGCTCTTTGGGTATAACCCAACCAACATATACGTGCCGGCAAGCCCTGGAATTGGACCTGTTCTTGAGCCATTTTAATCCAACGATTCAATGTCTCATCATTAGGAAAAAGTTCCAAAACTTTACTATCTGTTTTATAGATATCTTCAGGATCACCTGAAAGTGCAACCCACCGGAAAGGACCTTTCCCTTGGCAAAAAAGATCTCTGATATATGCAGGTACAAATCCGGGAAAATCAAAAGCATTTTTGAGACCTGCTTTTTTTGCTTGACCACGAAGATTATTTCCATAATCAAATGCAATACTTCCCATATTCATCAATCTTATTATGCCCTCACAATGTTGAACCATTGATCTATAACTTTCTTTGATATATAGTCCAGGATTATCTTTTCTCAAATACCGAGCCTCTGAATATGTCATATTATTTGGAACGTAACCATCTAATTCATCATGTGCAGAAGTTTGATCAGTTACCATATCAGGGATTATTCCAAGTTCAGCAATTTTAGGTATAATATCGGCAGCATTTCCATTGAGACCAATTGATAATGGCTTCCTTTGTTTTTGAGCCTTTTCTGCTAGTTCTATCGCCTTTTCTAGCGAATCTGTAGATACATTCAAATATTTTGTATCCAAACGTCTTTGAATACGATCTTTATCTATCTCAACACAGATTGAAACTCCGTTATTCATTGAGACTGCTAGAGGTTGCGCTCCACCCATACCACCTAAACCAGCAGTTAATACTAATTTGCCTGATAAATCAGAATTAAAATGTTGCTTAGCCGCCGCTGCGAAAGTTTCATAAGTACCTTGTAAAATCCCTTGTGTACCAATGTATATCCATGAACCGGCAGTCATTTGTCCATACATCATCAACCCTTGTTTTTCTAGATTATTAAAGTGATCCCAATTTGCCCAATCTGGGACTAGATTAGAGTTAGCAATTAGTACACGTGGTGAAGAAACGTGAGTCTTTAGTACTCCTACAGGTTTACCTGACTGAATAATTAATGTTTCATCTTCATCCATACGCTTTAATGTTTTCAATATTGCATTAAAACAATCCCAATTCCGCGCCGCCTTACCTTTACCACCATATACAATCAACTTATCTGGATTTTCAGCAACTTCAGGATCTAAATTATTTTGAATCATTCTATAAGGCGCTTCAATCTGCCAATTCTTACATGTTAGCTCGCTACCCCTTGGTGCATGGATAATATTATTTTTCATCTAACTAAAACATTTATTTTAAATGGTGGATTGAAATTTAATCCGCAATTATGCTATCCTTGTGGAAAAAGTATCTTTTTAATTGATCGAAAGTATCTTGGGTTTTGATCCATAACATTATATGAAAAGAATGATACACTCTTAAATCTAGTAACCTTTGAATATTTTATTTTATTTATCACTTTAGAAGGTGACTGATTATAAGTAGCAATACCCATCACAATGCTTTTCCAGTACTTTGATGGTAGATTATCATAAATAATATCAATATTCCTTGCAAATTCTTTAAGATTCGGCGCATAATTCATGACTATTGCCTTATCTAAATATCCAGCTGCAATCCATACATCCCATTCTTGGAAAAATCTATCTCGAGCTTCATATAGATTAGGCTTAACAGCTGCTGATAATTCAATATTAGGGCTAAGATAATCAACCAACTTTCTTGTTTCTCTAACTAGATCAGTTATGGATTTTCTTTTATAATCATTCCATTCTGAAATTTCAGATTTACTTGGTACGCTTGAAGATAATGCGTTAAAACCATGATACTTTCTATAATACGCAATTGCTGTAGGATTTTTACCATAACCTGAGTCATGATATCTAATATAGTCAAAATGAATACCATCTAATTCATAGTTTTCTATTAATTCTCTAATAATTGTCAATAAATATGAATTTACTTTTGGATGATTTGGAGATAAATAAAGACCTTCATAGCCTTTATTTGACATCATATTTTTCTGAATTTCAATATCAACATTCAAAACCTCTCTATTGTTTTGATCTATCCAATCGGAATTTGTATGCAGAATATGATTCAATTGAATTGGCTTTTTATTCGATGACCATAATAAATATGTATTGATCCAAGCATGGACATTAATACCTTTTTCTTTAGCTTTTGGAATCAAGTAAGATAAGGGATCAAAATTAACATCTTTAACTAAATGAGATTTAGGAACGATATTTGATTTATAATACGCATCACCGCGGCCTCGAACCTGTACTAAAATATTATTAAATCTATTTAGTGTGGCAAATTGAAGCATGCGATCAATATTTTTCTTAGAAGTAAGAGTGTTCCTAACAACCCAAAGATATCTTCCTTCAAATTCTACATTCTGAATTTCTGATGCCAAATTTAAAGAAAAAAGAAGGGCAACGGAAAACGCTGCCCTTAAACAAAAGTATCTATATCTATTTGAATTCAAATTTATTCTGATTCTGTTACTTCTTTCGTTTCATCAACTGTTTCAAAATCAACAAACTCGATTAATGAAACTGATGCACGATCATTATCTCTAAATCCTAATTTAATAATTCTAGTATAGCCACCAGTGCGTTTTGAGAAGGTAGGTGCAATATCATTAACTAATTTATTTACTATTTCTTTACGAGGGATCTTTTTTGCTATTTGACGAATGGAATTCAGGTCTCCCTTCTTTGCCTTTGTAATTAAAGGTTCAATAAATGTGCGTAGTTCTTTTGCTCGTGCATCAGTAGTTTTAATACGTTTATGCTCAATTAAATTAGCGGATAAATTTCGGAGCATAGCCTTTCGATGAGAAGGATCAACTCCAAGTTTTCTTCCTTTTTTCTGATGTCTCATTAAATATTTATACTTCCAATTTTAAGTATTTATCTACATCCATGCCGAAATTGATACTCATCTCATCAAGTTTTTCCACTAATTCCGTTAGAGATTTTCTTCCAAAATTCTTGTATTTAAGCATTTCGCTTTCTTCTTTACTAACTAATTCATAAATATATTTTATACCGGCAGCTTGAAGACAATTATGACTTCTTACAGAAAGTTCCATTTCGTCGATAGTTAGATTAAGTAAATTCCGGACTTTGATAATCTCTTCGCTAATCTTTTCAGTTACTTCAAGAACTTCTGGCTTAGCAATAGCTTCAACAAGCCTAAGGTGATCCATCATAACAGTTGCCGAATAACTTATTGCATCTTCTGGCGTTACAGAACCATCAGTCTCCAGCTCTATGCTAAGTATTTCAATTGGGTCCTTTGCTCCAGGAACTGGTTGCACATTATAGGTTGCTCTTTTCACAGGATTAAAGATACTATCAATTGCCAAAGTGCCAATCGGAGCATTTGGCAATTCATTCTCTTCAGCTGGAACATAGCCTTTACCTACCCCAATTCTAAGCTCCATTTGAATAGCTCCCTTTGAATTAAGTTCAGTAATGTAGTGATCCTTATTAAGTACTTCAAATTGATCAGTTGCATGTTGAATATCTGCTGCAGTGAAAATTTTCTTTCCTTTCAAAGAAATATTTACATTATCAACATCAGAATCAGATAATCTAAATCTTACTCCTTTTAAATTTTGAATGATATCAGACATATCATCCTTCACTCCAGAAATAGTTGAAAATTCATGGAGTACATTTTCTACTTTGACATTAGTGATTGCAGCTCCTGGCAAACTAGTTAATAGGACTCTACGCATTGCGTTTCCTAATGTAACTCCATAACCTCTTTCAAGAGGCTGAATAACAAATTTTCCGTATGTTTTAGTTAACGATTTTTTGTCCGTTTTAACTTTAAGTTTGTAATCTTTTTTACTCATAGTGTTTTAATACCTTATATTTACTTTGAATATAGTTCTACTACTAATTGTTCATTCACAATAAGGCCCATTTCTTCACGATCTGGGACCTCTAGAAATTTTCCGGTCATCTTTGCTTTGTCTAATTCTAACCAAGACAGCTCAATATCACCTTTTATTCTTTTCATCGATTCCATAATAATATCTAGTTTTTTTGACTTATCCCTTACTTGCACAACATCTCCAGGGTTTAAAAATGCAGATGGATAGTTACATTTTCTATTATTAACTAAAAAATGTGCATGATTAACCATTTGACGAGCTTGGGCTCTTGTTGAAGCGAAGCCTAAACGATAAACTACATTATCAAGTCTCCGCTCTAATAATGTTAGAAGATTTGTTCCGGTCTCACCTTTCATTTTGTCCGCCTTTTTAAAATAACTACGGAATTGACGTTCCAATACACCATACATCGCTTTTATTTTTTGTTTTTCCTTTAGTTGAATACCATAATTAGATAATCTACGACGTCTTGTCGGCCCATGTTGTCCCGGGGTATATGGTTTTTTATTTAATAAATTATCATATTTAGGGTTTCCAAAAATATTTTCTCCAAATTTTCGAACTAATTTTCCTTTAGGTATATTTGTTTTAGCCATAATAATCTCTAAATTAAACTCGTCTTCTTTTAGGAGGACGACATCCATTATGTGGTAAAGGTGTGACGTCACGAATTGATGTGACTTCTAATCCAGCTACTGCCAATGCTCGAATAGCTGATTCTCTACCAGCTCCAGGACCTTTAACTTTAATATCTATTGTACGCAATCCCATTTGAATAGCCTCTTTACCAAGTTTTTCTGCCGCAACAGTAGCAGCATAAGCTGTATTTTTCCGTGAGCCTTTAAATCCACTGCTTCCTGCTGAAGACCAAGCAATCACGTTTCCAATTTTATCAGTTAGAGTAACATGAGTATTGTTAAAAGTAGCTTTAATATGTGCTACGCCAACTGGATCAATAGATCCTTTTTTCTTTTTTTTCTTTTTATTCTCTTTAATTGATTGTGCCAATTATACTACTACACCTTTCTTACCCAATCCAATAGTTCTACGTTTTCCTTTACGAGTTCTTGAATTAGTTTTAGTTCTTTGTCCATTGACTGGTAAGCCACGACGATGCCTCAATCCTTGATAGCTTCCAATATCTTTTTTCCTTTTTATATTCATCGACACTTCTGTTCGTCGCTCACCTTCAACTCTTATATCTAAAGATGATATTGCGTCACGAATCAGAGCTATTTGATCATCTGACAAATCTTTTACGCGCGCATCTAAATCAATTTTTGCTTTATTACAAATTTTGATTGCTGTTGCTAATCCAATACCATGAATATAACATAATGAATATGGGATTTTCTTTTCGCGAGGAATATCTATACCAGCTATACGTGCCACAAAAAACTCCTATCCTTGTCTCTGTTTATGCTTTGGGTTAGAGCATATTACCTTAACGACGCCATTTCGACGAATGACTTTACACTTTGCACAAATCTTTTTTACTGATGATCTTACTTTCATAAAATTTTACTTATTTCTATAGGTTATTCTACCACGTGTTAAATCATATGGTGAGATCTCAAGTTTTACTACATCACCGGGCAATATTTTTATAAAATGCATTCTCATTTTTCCACTGACATGTGCTAACACCTCATGTGTATTTTCACCCATTTCTACCTCAACCCTAAACATAGCATTTGGCAATGTTTCCTTTATAATACCTTCAACTTGTATTGCTTGCTCTTTAGTCATTGTTATTATTTCTTTGACTAAGGATTATTGGGCCATTTGATGTTATAGCTATAGTATGCTCAAAATGTGCTGAAACTTCTCCATCTATTGTTCGAATCGTCCATCCATCTGAATCAGTCTTTATTTCTTTCCTACCCAAATTAATCATGGGCTCTATTGCTATGCACATACCTTCACGAAGTTTATATCCTTGTTTGGGTTCACCGTAATTAGGAATCTGTGGTTCTTCGTGTAATTCTGTTCCGATACCATGCCCAACAAGTTCACGAACTACCGAATAACCAAATTTCTCAACGTATGATTGAATAGCGTAACCAATGTCAGATACATAATTATCGGGTGTTGCCTCTGCAATCCCGAGCATTAATGATTTATGAGTAACATCCATTAATTTCTGTTTATCATTAGAAACAATACCAACTGAAAACGTCCGAGCATGATCTCCAAAATAACCATCCTTCTCGGCTCCACAATCTATGCCTACAATCTGCCCATCCTTTAAAACTCTATCATTTGGAATTCCATGAACTACTTCATCATCTACAGATACACATAAGGTTGAAGGAAAACCCATATAACCCTTAAAAGCTGGACGAGCACCACAATTAATAATGAATTCTTCGGCTCTTTGATCTAGTTCAGTAATTTTAACTCCAGGTTTAACATAATTCGTCAACATATCTAATGTATCTGAAACAATTTGACAACTAGCTGTAATAAATTCAATCTCTCGTTTAGTGCGAATACGAATCATTTACATGCGCCTCCTACCTCGGATTTTACCTTTGGTTAGGAATCCATCATAATGGCGGCTCATTAAATGTGATTCGATTTGTTGCAATGTATCCAATGCCACTCCAACAATAATTAGCAAACTAGTACCTCCAAAGAAAGAAGCCAAATCATAACTAACATCCATGGACTGCATAAGTATATAAGGGAAAATGGCAACCAAGGCTAACGCAAAAGAGCCTGGCAAAGTAACTCGTGACAATATGTTATCAATATATTCAGATGTTTTTTTCCCAGGCCTAATTCCAGGAATAAATCCACCATGTTGTTTCATCTGCTGTGAGACTTGTGTAGGATCAAATGCAATTGCAGTATAAAAATAAGTGAAAAACACAATCATTATCCCAAAAATGAACCAATAAAACGGATGATCAAATGAGAACCATCTCATTACACCTTGCATAAAATCATTATCGCTAAAGAAGGTTGCTATTGTGCTTGGTATAAACATAATGGATTGAGCAAAAATAATTGGCATTACGCCAGCTGTATTAACTTTTAATGGAATGTGGGTTGATTGGCCACCATAAACTTTACGACCAACAACTCTTTTTGCATATGAAACAGGGATCTTTCTAGTCCCTTGAGTAAGAAGAACAACAAAAGCAATCACAACAAACATTATTCCTATTAAAATAACTTCGCTCAATAGGCCTCTTACACCTTCACTTATAAGAGCAATTTCACTCACGATTACATTAGGCACGCGCGATATAATCCCTACCATAATAATCAATGAAATCCCATTGCCAATACCTCTTTCAGTAATTCGTTCACCTAGCCACATAAGTAAAATAGTCCCGGTGATTAGACTAACAGTCCCTGTAAAAACAAAACTAAAGCCTGGGTTAATAACTACTGATTGACCACCTGAAGACATTGAAGGTAAAAATACGGCAACAATTCCATAGGCCTGCATTGCTGAAATCAAAACCGTAAGATAGCGTGTTATTTGTGTGATTTTTTTGCGCCCTGCTTCACCTTCTTTCTGTAGTCTCTGAAAATATGGAACAACCGTACTCATTAGTTGAATAATAATTGATGCGGAGATATAGGGCATGATACCCAGGGCAAATAAAGTAGCTTTTTCAAATGCTCCACCTGCAAAAAGATTATAAAGACCAAGCAAAGTGTTCTGATATCCTTGAAATGCAGCTGAAAGTGCATTCGCATCAATACCTGGTATTGGAATATGGGCTCCTAAACGAACTGATACAAGCACGCCAAGTGTAAATAATACACGTTTCCTTAGATCAGGAATAGCAAAAATATTTTTGAATTTATCAATCACTATTGTTCCGTAACCTTCCCACCAGCTTTCGTAATTTTTTCTTTTGCTGAATTGCTAAAAGCATTAGCAATCACATCCAGTTTTTTATTTAACTTACCATTACCTAAAATTTTAATAGGGCGCATCGCATGCTTAACTAGACCATTATCCTTTAGAACGTTTGCATCAACTAAACCTTCATTTAAACTTTCTAGATCAGCAATATTTACTACTTGAAATTCTTTTTTAAATAAATAATTAGAGAATCCACGTTTCGGTAAGCGACGATGCAGCGGCATTTGGCCACCTTCAAACCAAGGTCGATGCTTCGAGCCTGATCGAGAATGATATCCTTTGTCTCCTCTACCAGCATTCCTCCCTAATCCAGAGCCATGGCCGCGACCTACACGTTTTTTACTGCTTGTTGCTCCATTCGATGGTTTTAATTCACCAAGCTTCATTAGGATTCCTCAACCTTAACTAAGAAACTAACTTTATCAATCATACCTCTTATAGCTGCTGAATCTTTCTTATGAACAGTTTGATTCATTTTTCTCAGGCCAAGAGCTTTTAAAGTCAATTTTGCTTTCTTTTTATAACCAATTTGACTTTTTATTTGAGTGATTGATAAGCTTTTCGCTTTAACCATTACTAATTAAAAACCTCTTTTATTGTGATCCCTCGCTTATTTGCAATACTTACAACATCCTTGAGGCTGGACAAAGCTTTCATCGTAGCTTTAGTTACATTTAATTGATTATTTGAACCAAATCTTTTTGTTAAAATATTTTGGATTCCGACCTGCTCCATTAATGCTCTTACTGCTGACCCTGCAATAATTCCAGTCCCTGGCGAAGCAGGCTTTAGCATAACTTGACTTGCACCATAACGAGAAACAATCTTATGTGGTATAGTTTTGTTAACTAAATTTATTTTAACTATGTTCTGTTTGGCTTCTTCCTTAGCCTTGCTTATAGCCGTCATTACTTCTCCAGCTTTTCCTTGACCAATGCCGACGTGCCCATTGCCATCTCCAATTGCAACCAATGCGCCAAATCTAAAATTCTTTCCCCTAGAAGTCACCTTTGAGACTCGGGTTACTCGAATAACTGATTCTTCTTTTAAATCTAACTCAGCAGGATTAATCATAATATTCTTTCCAACTTTTTAAAATTTTAGGCCAGCTTCTCTCGCAGCTTCTGCGACAGCTTTAACACGACCATGATAAGGATATCCATTCCTATCAAATACAACTTTATTAACTTTATTATTTATTGCTCGCTCCGCCAAAACCTTGCCAACTGTAGAGCTAATTTCAATTTTAGATTTTGTTTTGGCTATTTCTTTTTGCAAAGATTTTTCATTTGATGATGCAGAAACAAGAGTCGCACCTTTATGGTCATCTATAATTTGCACACTAATATGCTTGCTTGATCGATATACAACCATACGCAAGCGTTCAAAATGAAACATATTATCCCTCTTGCTTCGATTGCGTCTACGTTTGTTGCGTACATTTTTTAATGATATATTTTTCATTACGCAGTTTCTCCACCAACAGTTTTACCTTGCTTCGATCTTACATATTCATCTTTATAACGAATTCCTTTACCTTTATATGGCTCAGGCTTTCTAAAAGAACGAATTTTTGCTGCAACTTCACCCACTAATTGTTTATTTATTCCACTAATAATTAGCTCCGTTTTATTTGCTTTAATTTCAATTCCTTCTGGGGGCTCAAAATATATTTCGTGTGAATATCCTAATTGGAATACTAGATATTTACCTTGCATATTAGCTTGATAACCAACCCCTCGTATTTCCAATTCTTTTGCAAATCCTTCAGTGACTCCATGAACACCATTTGAGATTAATTGACGGGTAGTGCCATGTAAAGAGCGATGACTTCTTGAGTCAGAAGGCCTCTCAACCGAGAGATTTCCATCAGATTGAGTAACTTTCATGTCTTCATGGTATGGCACAAGAAGATTACCCTTAGGACCTTTAATATTTACTAGACCAGGGCTTAGCGTTATATTGACAGTTTCTGGCAATTCTATGTTCATTTGACCTATTCTTGACATAATACTGCTACCAAACCTTACAAAGAACTTCACCGCCAACACCAAAACGTTTAGCAGTTTTATTAGAAATCACACCTTTTGAAGTTGACAATATTGAAATACCTAATCCATCTAAAACGCGAGGTATCTCACCACTACCAACATAAACTCTTAGTCCAGGCTTACTTACCCTCTCAATACCAGATATAACAGCTTCTCCTTTTCTATCGTATTTAATGAAGACTCGAATTAGAGACTTAACACCATTTTGGATAAACATAAAATCTTTAATGTAACTTTCTTCTTTTAAAATGAATGCAATACGCTTCTTCAGATTAGACGATGGAATATCAACAAATCTTTTATCTACAGCCATTCCATTTCGAATCCGAGTTATCATATCAGCGATTGGATCAGTCATTGACATATCAATCTCCTACCAGCTTGCCTTTGTGACACCAGGGATCTCACCCCTAAGAGCCATTTCTCTAAAACAAATACGACACAATCCAAATTTTCTCAAATAACCATCTGATCGTCCACAACTAAAACAACGATTATAAGCACGAGTGCTAAACTTGGCTTTTCTTTTTGACTTAACAACGAGCGCTTTTCTAGCCATCAGATACCTCAGATTTTTCTTTTACAGGTTTTTCCTTTAGGGGAAGTCCAATAAGTTTTAATAACCAATATGATTCGTCATTTGAATTAGCTGATGTTAAAAACGTGACATCCATTCCTCTAACACTATCAATTTTATCATAATCAATTTCAGTAAAAATTATTTGCTCTTTTACACCAAAAGAGTAATTTCCTCTACCGTCAAATGATTTAAATGATAGCCCGCGAAAATCACGTGTTCGAGGTAAAGCTATACTAATTAACCTTTCCATAAAATCATACATTCTATTCCCACGTAGAGTTACTTTACACCCTACAGGAAACCCTTTTCGAATTTTAAAATTTGAAATGTCTTTTTTTGAAAGTGTAGTTACAGGTCTTTGGCCAGTGATCAAAGTTAATTCTTGGATAGCGCTTTCTAATTTTTTCGGATTATCCTTCGCGTCTCCAATTCCCATATTTAATGAAATTTGTGTTAACATAGGTACTTCCATAACGTTTTTATAATTAAAACGTTCAGTCATAGATGAAACGACTTCTTCCAAATACCTTTTTTTAAGATATGGCACTGTTTTATTTATTTTCTTATCAACCATAATTATAAACTAATCTCATCACCAGTTTTTATTGCGATCCTAACTTTTGATCCATCATCTAACTTCTTATAACCAATTCGAGTAGGTTTTCCACTATGGATTAACATGACATTTGATATGTGAATAGAGCCCTCTCTTTCTACTATTCCACCTTGAGGATTATCTTGAGATGGCTTTGTATGACGCTTTATTAAGTTTACTCCTTCAATAATAACTCTTTCTTTTTGGGGGTGAACATAAAGTATTTTACCTTCTTTACCTTTATGATTTCCGCTCATCACTCTAACAGTCATTCCAGTTTTAAGATGCATTAGATAACCTCCGGCGCCATTGATACAATTTTCATATACCCACTATCACGTAGCTCACGAGCAACTGGGCCTAGGACTCTAGTCCCTCGTGGTTCACCAGCCTCATTAAGTAATACTGCCGCATTATCATCAAAACGAATATAAGATCCATCTGAGCGTCTAATTTCTTTTTTTGTCCGCACAACGACTGCTCTTGTAACCTGTCCTTTTTTAACCATACCATCAGGTATAGCTTGCTTAACCGTAACTACGATAAGATCACCGATAGAAGCATATCTTCTACGACTACCACCTAAAACTTTAAAGCAGAGTACTTCACGTGCTCCCGAATTATCAGCAACTTTTAATCTTGTTTCTTGTTGAATCACTATTAATTATCCAATTTTGATCGATTCTCTAATAATTTCACCAACATACCATCTTTTTCTTTTGCTCATTGGGCGCATAGAATTTATTTTTACTATATCTCCAATTTTTGGTTGAACTGATTTAACGTGCGCCAAAACCTTTTTACTACGTTTGACGTATTTACCATAAACGGGATGAGGGATTTTTCTGGTAATCTGGACAACAACTGTTTTTTCCATTTTATCACTTAATACTTCTCCAGTCATTGTCTGTTTCTTTCTTAAATCCATAAATTATTTTTTATCCTTATTCCCACGCAAACCTAAATCAAATTCTTTCTTTATTGTTTTTAATTGGGCAATCTCTTTTTTTAATGATTTTATTTGCAAAGGATCTTCAAGTTGTTGCATTGCTTTTTGAAATTTCAAGTTTTGTAATGCTTCTTCATTATCTAAAATCGTAGTAGAAATATCCAAAAAGTCTAAATTATTTAAGTCTCTTTTCTTCATTATACTTCTCTACGATTCACTACTTTAGTTTTGATAGGTAACTTATGAGAAGCATTATGGAAGGCTTCTTCTGCGCCTGATCGATCAACTCCTTCTACTTCAAATAAAATGCGCCCTGGCTTTACAACCGCCACCCAATATTCAGGCGTTCCTTTGCCCTTACCCATTCTAGTCTCTGCAGGTTTTTTAGTAATAGACTTATCAGGAAAAATTCGAATCCACATTTTACCAACCTTACGAACAACGCGAGTAATTGATATACGGCATGCTTCGATTTGACGACTTGTTATCCATCCAGGCTCCATTGCTTTCAAACCATAAGATCCAAAAGCAACATACTCTCCTCCTTTAGCAGTCCCTCTAGTATTTCCTCTATGATGTCTTCTAAACTTTGTTTTTTTTGGTTCAAGCATTACTTATTTCCTAGATGACTCTCCATTACATATCCATACTTTAATTCCTATTATACCATACTGAGTTTTCGCTTCAGTTAGAACATAATCTATATCTGCACGTAAAGTATGTAAAGGTACACGGCCTTGAGAAAATTTTTCACTACGTGCGATTTCCACACCTCCAAGGCGACCAGCAACGTTAATTCTTATTCCTTCAGCCCCCATACGCATCGTGGATTGGATAGCTTTATTAACAACACGACGGTAAGAAACTTTTTTCATTAATTGATGTGCGATATTAGATCCGACTAAGGCAGCATCCAACTCAGGTCTTTTTACTTCAGAAATATTAACCTGTACATTTTTATCAGTTAACTGTTTTATCTCATCTTTTAATCTATTTACCTCTTCTCCACCCTTACCTATAACTATCCCAGGGCGAGCTGTATATATAGTGACAGTTACAGTTTTTGATGAGCGACTGATATCGACACGTGATATTCCTGCATTTGGAAGACGAGCTTTTAAATATCTGCGGACCCTCAAATCTTCTTCAAGTCCAATTGTAAAACTTTTATTTGCAAACCATGTAGAACGCCAATTTTTATTAACTTGCAATCTAAAACCAACTGGATGAGTTTTTTGTCCCAAATGGGCCTCCTTAATTCTTTTTATCAGACACAATTATTGTTAAATGTGCTGTTGGTTTATTTAATTTTGAAATTCGACCCATGGATGCAGCTCTAAAACGCTTCATATGAGGACCACCATTGGCAAAACATTCCTTCACAAAAAGGCCATCACTACTAACATTTCCGTCTTTTGCCTGTACAATTAAATTGTGGTATGCTGATCTTAGAGTTTTTTCAATCTGCAGTGCTGCTTTTGCTTTTGAAAAATGTAAATAGTTTAGCGCCACTTCAAATTTAGCTCCTCTTATTTCATTTAAAACAACCCGAATTTTTCGAGGAGATTGTCTAATATGTCTTGTTATTGCCTTTGCTTCCATAATAACTAATTTTTTCTATCTCCAGAATGCAATCTAAAGGTTCTAGTAGGAGCAAACTCACCAAACTTATGACCAACCATATTCTCGTAGACAAATACTGGTATAAACTTATTACCGTTATGAACAGCAAATGTATGGCCTACAAAGTCTGGAGTAATCATTGATCTTCTTGACCATGTTTTAATAACTTGTTTTTTACCGCCATCATTTATTTTCTCAACCTTCTTTTGAAGTTTAGGGTCAACATATGGTCCTTTTTTTATTGATCGGGCCATCCTATTTTCTCCTCTTTAAGATATACGCGTTAGACTTCTTATTTTTCTTGCGAGTTTTATAACCCTTGGTCGGCATACCCCACGGAGAGACTGGATGCCGTCCACCTGAAGTTTTTCCTTCTCCACCGCCATGCGGGTGATCAACAGGATTCATTACAACACCACGAACCGTTGGACGAATACCCAACCATCTGCTTCTTCCAGCTTTACCAGATACAATTTTTTCATGAGATTTATTTCCAACTTCTCCAACAGTAACAAAACAATTTTGGCGAATTTGTCTAACTTCTCCTGAAGGCAATTTAACAGTTGCGAATCCACTATCATGCGCCATTACTTGAGCTGCAGCACCAGCGCTACGCACCATTTGACCGCCTCGACCAGGCTCAAGTTCAATATTGTGAACAAACATACCTGTCGCCACTTTACTTACAGGCAAGGCATTCCCAATCTTTAACGGGGCATTCTTTCCACTTGTAATTTCATCATCGACTTTTAAACCATATGGCGAAAGAATATAACGTTTTTCACCATCTAGATAATGAAGAAGAGCTATATTGGCAGACCGATTTGGATCGTACTCAATCGAAGCAACTTTTGCTGGCACATCAAATTTATCACGTTTAAAATCAATAATACGATATCGACGACGATGACCGCCACCACGGTGCCTTACTGTAATTCGACCATTATTATTTCGACCCCCGGTCTTTCGTAAAGCTTTAGTTAAACTTTTCTCAGGATAGTCTCTTGTGATTTCAGAAAAATCAGATCGAGTTGCAAAACGATTAGCAGGAGTGGTTGGCTTAATACTTCTAATTCCCATTACGTTGCAGCCTCACCTTTTAGCAAATCAATTTCGTTACCATCCATTAACGTTACAATTGCCTTTTTCCAACTAGAACGATTACCTTGAGTTTTAATTGTTCTACCGCCACTACGAACAGTCATATTCTTTTCTTTTCCCAAAAAATTCATTGTTGCTATTTTCTTTACTTTAACATCGAACTTTTTTTCAATAGCTTTTTCTATTTCAATTTTATTTGCAGTCTTCACAACTTGGAAGGCATATTTATTTTCAGTTTCTTCTAAGCGGCTCATTTTCTCAGTAAATAATGGGCGTAAAATAATTTTTTGATAAGACATAATTAATTTAGTTTTAACTGTTCATTTATTAATGACAATCCAGCTTTATCAAATAATAAAGACTCACAATCCAATAAGTCATAAGTACTAGCCGATGTAGCCTCGACTAAATAAATATTTGGGATATTTCTTGCCGCTAAGAATAAATCATCGCTATATGCAGCTACTAAAATTGTAATTTTTTTACCTAAAAGGTTGAGTTTATCTAAAAACTTTGAAAAATCATTCGTTTTAGGAGCTGAAATAGTAATATCCTCTAAAATAATAATCTCACCATTAGTAGCTTTACTAGACAACACAGACCGACGAGCTAATTTTCTCATTTTTTTAGAGATTTTTTTGTCATATTCGTGAGGTTCAGGGCCAAATACCGTGCCTCCACCCTTCCAAATAGGTGAACGCGTTGAGCCTGCTCGTGCAACACCACGGCCTTTTTGCTTAAACGGCTTTCTCCCTCCACCCCTTACTTCTGATCGATTCTTTGCCGAATGAGTTCCCTGCCTTCCGTTGGCCAATTCAGCTACGACTGCCTGATGAACAACGCTATTATTTGGCTCGATTCCAAAGACTGAATCATCAACATTTATCGATGGTCCTTTAGATCCATCTTCTTTTGTAATACTAAATTTCATTTTATTTGGTTATATAAACTATTCCGTTATTTGCTCCAGGGATAGATCCCTTAAGTAAAATTTGATTATTTTCTTTGTTTACATGGATAACTTCAAGATTTCTAGCAGTCATACGTTTATTACCGTATTGTCCAGCCATTTTCATTCCTTTAAATACACGTGATGGGTCAGATGCCTGCCCAATAGAGCCCGCAGATCTAGGGTGCTCTCTTTGGCCATGAGTTTTTGGTCCACCAGCAAATCCATGACGTTTCATAACTCCAGAAAAACCTCTACCTTTTGTTGTACCAATCACATCAACATATTCACCTTCTTTAAACAAAGAAACGCCAAATTCTTGTCCAGTCTTATATTCATATTCTGGTACTGGAACAAATTCAGCTAAATATTTTTTCATCTCTGTACCAGCTTTAGTAAAATGACCATTAAGCGCTTTATTCGAATGCTTTTCTTTCATTTGGCCGAAGCCAACTTGAATTGCTTCATAACCATCGTTGGACTGTGTTTTAACTTGAGTAACTACACAAGGCCCTGCCTCTACAACAGTTACAGGAATCAATCCTCCTGAATTATTGTAAATTTGGGTCATCCCAACCTTTTTACCAATTAAACCACGCATTTTTATACTTTAATCTCTATGTCAACGCCAGCAGGTAAATCAAGCTTCATTAAGGCTTCTACCGTTTTTGGTGTTGAGTTTAAAATATCAATTAACCTTTTATGAATTTTTGTTTGAAACTGTTCTCGAGATTTTTTATTTACAAAAGGAGAACGAAGAACAGTATATATCGTACGTTTAGTGGGCAAGGGAATTGGACCTGAAATAATTGCACCAGTTGATTTTGCAGTTTTAACAATCTTCTCTGTTGATTTATCAATTAATGAATGATCGTATGCTTTTAGACTTATGCGGATTGTTTGTTTTGCCACAATTTACTCTCTTTTGTCAAGAGGCCTTTCCATGAATTTTTTCAATGATTTCATCTTTTACTGAAACTGGTACCTCTTTAAAATTTGAAAATTCCATATGAAATACTGCACGACCTTGAGTTAATGACCTCAAATCTGTTGCGTAACCAAACATTTTTGAGAGTGGAACAATAGCATCAAGAGTATGAGCATCTTTCCGTTGGCCCATATTCCCGATATTACCTCTGCGTGAGTTTATATCACCCATCACATCTCCAAGATATTCTTCAGGAACAACGACTTCAACACTCATCATAGGTTCCATCAAAACTGGCCCAGCTTTTTTGCAAGCTTCTTGAATTGCCATTGATCCAGCAATTTTAAATGCCATCTCAGATGAGTCAACTTCGTGGTGAGAGCCGAAAACCAATTCTACACGTACATCTTCAATTGGATAACCTGCCAAAATACCATTTTTTATAGCATCTTGAATTCCATCACTAACCGGCTGAATATATTCTCGTGGTATAACACCTCCGACAATTTTATTTTCAAAATGATAACCTTTTCCAGGTTCATTTGGCTCAACATTGATTACAACATGCCCATATTGTCCTCTACCACCAGATTGTCTAACAAATTTTATATCAACTTTTTCTACCCGTTTAGTTATAGCTTCTGTATAAGCAACTTGAGGTGTACCCACATTTGCCTTTACATTGAATTCTCTCAATAATCTATCAATTAAAACTTCTAAGTGGAGTTCTCCCATACCAGCAATTATTGTCTGACCAGTGTCTGGGTTAATTGATACTTTAAATGTCGGATCCTCCTCAGATAACTTCGCTAAACCTTTTGACAATGCATCTTGATCAACTTTAGTTGCTGGCTCCACAGATACCTCAACGACTGGCTCAGGAAATTCCATTGATTCTAACAAAATTTCTTTCTTCTCTTCGCATAAAGTATGACCTGTCTGTGTATTTTTCAATCCTACGGCAGCTATAATTTCTCCTGCATTAACTTGGTCTAGCTCTTCTCTTTTGTTTGCATGCATTAATAAAATTCTACTAATTCTTTCGCGTTTACCTGTATTTGGGTTTGAAACATATGAACCTGCTTCTAGCCTACCTGAGTAGACTCTCATAAATGTAAGTTTACCTACATAAGGATCCGTCATAACTTTAAATGCTAAGGCGCTAAAAGGTTCATCTTCGCTGGGAGTCCTATTTATTTCAACATCAGAGTCATTTGGGTCAAAGCCTGTTATGGTACCTATGTCTAGAGGTGAGGGTAGAAAATCATTTACCGCATCCAATAAGCGCTGTACACCTTTATTCTTAAAGGCTGATCCACATAAAGTTGGTACAAATGTATTATCAAGGCAGCCTTTGCGAATTGCTACTTTTAATTCTTCTTCAGTTATATTCTCTTCAGATACATATTTCTCTAATAAATGTTCATCATAACCTGCAGTTTCTTCAATTAGATGGTGGCGCCATTTTTCAGCATCATCTTTCATATCAGAAGGAATTTCACCTACTTCAAAATGTGCTCCTAATGATGACTCATTATATAAAATTGCCTTCATAGAAATAAGATCAATGATCCCAGTAAAAAGATCACCAGCACCTATCGGAAGCACAATGGGCAGTGGATTAGCGCCTAGACGATCTTTAATCATTTCAAGAACATGGAAAAAATCTGCCCCTGTTCGGTCCATTTTATTGACAAATGCAATTCTAGGTACATTGTATTTATCAGCTTGGCGCCATACTGTTTCACTTTGCGGTTCAACACCACCAACGGCACAAAATACAGCGCATGATCCGTCAAGAACCCTGAGCGATCTTTCCACTTCAACTGTAAAATCAACATGCCCAGGTGTATCGATAATATTGACCCGATGGTCATTCCAAATTGTTGTTGTTGCGGCTGAAGTAATTGTAATTCCACGTTCTTTTTCCTGTTCCATCCAATCCATCGTGGCTCCCCCATCATGGACTTCACCAATCTTGTGAGTTCTTCCAGTATAAAAAAGAATTCTTTCTGTTAAAGTAGTCTTACCGGCATCAATATGAGCCATAATACCAATATTTCGTACATTATCTAAGGATATTTTATTCATAATTAAAAATTAGTTTCTACCTGAAGTGGGCAAATGCTCGATTCGCTTCTGCCATCCGATGTGTATCTTCTTTTTTCTTAACTGCTCCACCTTCACCATTCGCAGCTGAAATTAATTCAGATGCTAGTCGATCTGACATAGATTTCCCAGAATGACCCCTAGCTGAATTAATTATCCATTTAGATGCAAGAAAAAATTGTCGATTCTTACTAACTTCGATTGGGACTTGATAATTAGCTCCACCAATTCGCCGCGTTTTAACTTCTAGCATTGGTGACGTATTTTTGATTGCAAGTTTGAAAATTTCAACACCCTCTTTTTTTGTTCGTGAATGTATAGAACTCATAGCGCCATAAAAAATCTGTTCAGAAGCACCTTTTTTACCTCCCATCATTAAGTAATTCATAAATTTTGCGATTTCTAAATCACCATATATTGGATCAGGTAATATTCTTCGTTTCTCTGGTCTTCTTCTTCTCATCTCTTATGCTTTTGGTTTTTTTGTGCCGTATCTTGATCGGCTGGTGGTACGGTCAGAAACGCCAGCTGTATCTAAAATTCCTCTAATAATATGATACCGAACTCCAGGCAAATCCTTAACTCGACCACCTTCAATCAAAACAATAGAATGTTCCTGTAAGTTGTGACCTTCTCCAGGAATATATGCATTAACTTCAATATTATTTGTCAATCTAACCCTCGCAACTTTACGAAGTGCGGAATTAGGTTTCTTTGGAGTTGTCGTATATACACGAGTACAGACACCTCTTTTCTGTGGATTTCCTTTTAGCGCGGGCGTAGCATTTTTTTTACCCATCCGCTTTCTTCCGTGTCTAATTAATTGGTTTATCGTCGGCATTTCGTTTCCATTATAGCCTGCGAAAATACCACAGGTTTTAACATTTTTTCAATTATCTTTTTAGATATAATCATTTCTTACAATACCTTCTCAACAGCATCATTTTCCTCAATTTTTTCTTGAGAATCGTCCGAATTTGAATCTGGGTCTGTAACAAGGATATCTACTAGATGGGGAGAGCCTGAACCAGCAGGAATTAATCTACCAACAGCAACATTCTCTTTTAAACCTCGTAGCATATCTATTTTTCCAGACGTTGCTGCGTCAGTTAATACTCTAGTAGTCTCCTGAAATGAAGCAGCTGAAATGAAACTTTCTGTATTTAATGAAGCCTGCGTTATTCCCATTAATAATGGCTTGAATGTAGCAGGTTTTGTTTTGCGCGACTTAGCCGGAGCTTTTCCTTCTTCTTTTAAATCTTTATTCATTTCTTGGTAAGTATTTTTATCAACAAGCGTTTCTTGTTCTAATTCAGAGTCTCCATTATCTGTAACATAAACCATAGATTGAAGTTTTGCATTTGTTTCAAAAAATTCAGCTCGATTAATTCTATCCTGAGGTAAGAAGTGAGAATCACCAATATCATCGATACTTACTTTTTGCATCATCTGACGCACAATGACTTCAATATGCTTGTCATCTATCTTAACCCCTTGTAAGCGATATACTTCTTGTATCTGGTTTACCAGATATTCACGAACTTTATTAGGACCTAATATCGTTAAGATATCAACAGGTGAAATGCTTCCTTCACAAAGTGAAGTGCCTGCTGTGATTTTATCACCTTCATGCACAACAACATGTTTTCCATAGGGGATGGAATATGTTTTTAAAGTACCATCAACACCTTCTACTTGTATCTTACGTATACCGCGCTTAGTCTCTCCAAATTTAACAATGCCATCAATTTCAGTTACTACAGCAGGTGCGGACGGTTTGCGCGCTTCAAATAATTCTGTAACTCTAGGTAATCCTCCTGTAATATCACGTGTTTTACCATAAGCACGGGGAATTTTAACTAAAGTTTGACCTCTTTGCACCTTATCCCCTTCAAGAACAACCAGATTAGCTGTGACAGGTAAAATAGTTCCACCGGCTAAAATAGATCCATCTTTACTTACTATTTCTACATGAGGGCTTAGGTTCCTATCTTTTGATTCTACTATTACCATTTGCTTTTTACCACCTTCAACAGCCTCAACCTGATAGGTTTCATTCTCAATAAAGTCTTTTAGTTCTACAATCCCAGATTGTCTTGCAAGAATTACATCTGTATAGGGATCCCATTGAAATAATGTTGCGCCAGCTTTAACCTTACCGCCATCATCAATATTCAAGTTTGCACCATATGGTACATTAAAATCAGAATTTGAGCCTTTTTCTTTGGAAATAATTGTTATTTTTGCATGTCTAACCATACAGCGTGTAACTAAAACCCCATTTTCATCTTTTGCTACTGCTACCTCAAGATTTTCCGAATATTTTGCAGTACCAGCCCTTTGAGTGATCATTTCTGATTGCTCAATAATTCGCGTAGCAGTACCACCGATATGGAACGTTCTTAGTGTAAGCTGAGTACCAGGTTCACCAATACTTTGAGCAGCTTGGATGCCAACTGAAGTACCCAAGTCTACAAGCTTATGGGTTGAGGGATTCCAGCCATAACATTTTGCACAAACGCCTCTAAGAGATTCGCAGGTAAGGACAGAGCGAATTCTTAAAGATTCTACATTACTATCAGACACAATCAATGCTTCTTCATCGCGAATCATTGTTCCAGCTTTAATAAGAACTTTCCCATCTTCAATAAAACCTTCAAGTAGAGTCCTCCCTAGAATCCTTTCTGAAAGTGGCTCGATGATATCCTCGCCTTCCTTTAGATCATCTGCAAGAATCCCATTAATAGTCCCACAATCTATTTCCTTAATAACTA
Source organism: uncultured bacterium (assembly GCA_964428745.1). Taxonomy (GTDB): domain Bacteria; phylum Fidelibacterota; class Marinisomatia; order Marinisomatales; family TCS55. The sequence continues at coordinate 32,145 of CAYRYZ010000003.1, forward strand.
CATCTTGAGCTACATCAACCAAGCGTCGAGTTAAATAGCCCGCATCAGCAGTTTTTAATGCAGTGTCAGCCAACCCTTTTCTTGCTCCATGAGTAGATATAAAATATTCCTGGACAGATAAGCCTTCTTTGAAATTTGATGTAATAGGAGATTCAATAATTTCGCCTTTCCCTCCTGTCATGGATTTCTTGGGTTTTGCCATTAATCCACGCATACCAGCTAATTGTTTAATTTGGTCCTGAGAACCTCGTGCACCAGAATCTGCCATCATATAAACTGGGTTAAACCCTTGATCCTTTGATTTCAACTCATCCATCATGGAAGCTGCTACATCATTTGTAGCATGGGTCCAGACATCAATTACTTTATTATACCTTTCTCCATCTGTTAAAACATGGCGTTTAAACTTATTTTGGATATCATCAACTTCTTTTTGAGCTTTCGAAATTATAGCATCCTTAGATTCGGGAATTAAAATATCACTTATTGCAATCGACACTCCAGCTTGAGTTGCTGTTTTAAAGCCTAGATTTTTTAATTTATCAAGAAAGATAACAGTTTTTTGATTACCAGCAATTAAGTAGGTATCATTAACTAATTTACTTAACCGTTTTTTATCTATCATGTCATCTACAAATTCCATCTCATCAGGTAAAATAGAATTAATAATTACACGCCCTACTGTTGTGTTTTTATACCATTTATCATCATGCCTGACATTTATTATAGCATTTATATCTGCTATTTTATTCTCGTATGCAAGCAGAACCTCATTAAATGAACCAAAACTTTTTCCTTCCCCATTAACGCCTTCTTTTTTACGAGTTAAATAGTAAGTACCTAGAACCATATCTTGGGATGGCAGTGCCAATGGCTTCCCATTGGCAGGATGTAAAATATTGTGGCTAGATAACATTAAAACCCTTGCCTCCATCTGAGCAGCTACTGATAAAGGAATATGAACGGCCATCTGATCTCCATCGAAATCAGCATTAAATGCTGAACAAACAAGCGGATGAATTCTTAATGCTTTCCCATCAACTAAAACTGGTTGAAAAGCTTGAATACCTAAACGATGAAGGGTTGGAGCCCGATTTAATAACACCGGATGATCTTTAACAACATATTCTAACACTTTATAAACAATGGGATCTTTATCTTCAATAAGCAATTTTGCTCCCCTTGGTGTTTGAGAATATCCTCGATTCATTAATTCACTGATCATGTGAGGCTTAAATAATTCTAATGCCATATTCTTGGGGAGCCCACATTCATGCAATTGTAGCTCTGGGCCTACAACAATGACTGATCTGCCTGAATAATCTACACGTTTACCAAGTAAATTTTGGCGGAATCTTCCCGTTTTTCCGCGGATCATATCTGAAATTGATTTTAATGGTCGACGAGTACCACTTCTTATTGCAGTCTTACGTCGACTATTATCGAATAACGCATCAACAGACTCTTGCAACATACGCTTTTCATTGCGAAGGATAACATCTGGAGCTTTTATCTCGATTAATTGTTTTAATCTATTATTTCGAATAATTATACGACGATAGAGGTCATTTAGATCGCTTGCTGCAAATCGCCCTCCATCAAGAGGAACTAGAGGTCTTAGTTCCGGAGGAATTACCGGCAAAATCGAAACAACCATCCATTCTGGCTTATTCATTTTTCTTAATTTGGTAGAAATGTCAAACAAAAAAGATTTTGCCACCTTTAATCTCTTTAATGCGTCTCCACGCTTTTGTTTAGATTTAGAGTTTTTTAATGTATCTTCTAATTCACGACGTAATTCTACTAGGTTCATTCTAGACAGCATTTCTCTAAGTGCCTCTCCACCCATTGCAGCATAAAAGAAATCTTCATTATCTCTATCTTCTTCAGATACAGCATCAAAACCATATGTTTTTTCAAGATCAACAAATTCAACCTCATCAATTATCTCGAATTGGTCTCTACCACTTTTACCTGGATCAATAATTAAAAATTGCTCATAATAAACAATTTTTTCAAGATTTTTTGTTGAAATCCCTGTTAAATAACTTAACTTTGATGGAATTGACCGAAGATACCAAATATGAACGACTGGTACAGCAAGTGTAATATGGCCCATTCGATCACGTCGAACTTTCTTCCTAGTCACTTCAACTCCACAACGATCACAGATAATGCCACGGTATCTAATACCTTTATATTTACCACAATGACATTCGTAATCCTTAACTGGGCCAAAGATTTTTTCGCAAAACAACCCATCTTTCTCGGGTTTATATGATCTATAATTAATTGTTTCTGGCTTTAATATCTCACCATAAGATTTTTGCAAAATGCTTTCTGGTGAGGCTAATCCAATCTGGATCTGTGAAAAGCCCTTACTTGTGTCTACTTTATTTGTTTGAATGAAGGTCAAAATAATTCTCCCTTAATCTAATTCTATGTCTAAGCTAAGTCCTTGAAGCTCTTTAATTAATACATTAAAAGACTCCGGGACACCAAATTGAGGTAAAGCCTCTCCTTTTACTATGGCGTTATAAACTTTAGAACGACCATCTACATCATCTGATTTAACAGTTAATATTTCCTGCAAAGTATGTGCAGCGCCATACGCTTCTAGAGCCCAGCATTCCATTTCTCCAAAACGTTGCCCTCCAAATTGCGCTTTGCCGCCTAAGGGCTGTTGAGTAACAAGTGAATATGGCCCAGTGGAGCGAGCATGCATCTTATCATCTACCATATGACTTAATTTCATCATATATATATTCCCAACCGTGACTGGATTATCCAATTTTTCTCCTGAACGTCCATCCACTAACTGAGCTTTACCAGATAATGGAATACCAGCTTTTTTCATTTCTTCAATAACTTCATCAGGAGTTGCACCATTAAAAACTGGAGTAGCATATTTAACACCCAATACTTGGCCAGCCCATCCAAGCATCGTTTCATAAAGCTGACCTAAGTTCATTCTTGACGGTACACCTAATGGATTTAATACTACATCAACAGGAGTTCCATCTTCTAAAAAAGGCATGTCTTCTTCAGGTACAACCGTTGCAATAACGCCTTTATTTCCATGCCTGCCAGCCATTTTATCGCCAACCTGAATTTTTCTTTTATTAGCAATATCTACTTTAGCAAGCTTTAATATACCAGGCTGCAGTTCATCGCCTATACGAAGCTTAAAGACTTCTCGCTCTAGCGTATCCTCAATGATCCGCCATTCTTTCCAAAAAGAACGCCAAACTGCTTTGAGATTTTTCCAAGCACTGTTATCCTCAACCCAAGCTTCATCTTGAGAAAATCTTTCAAGATTATAACTTTTTAAACGTTTCGGAGTTAGCTTGGTACCTTTTTTTATTAAAGTACGATTGCTCGATACATCTCTAATGCCATTAGATATTTGATTTTTTAGAGAATTCAAAAGCTTCTCGTCTCGAGAGATTTTTAAATCTTTTTTCCTTTCAGCTGAAGTCTTTTGAAGTTCAAGAATATTCTTTCTTTCTTCGGTCCTAGCAGATTTACTTCGTTTCTCAAATAACTTTGTGTTAATTACCACACCATTTATTCCAGGGTCAGCCCTCTTTGAAGCATCTTTTACTTCGCCTGCTTTTTCACCAAAAATAGCCCTAAGGAGCTTTTCTTCGGGTGTTGGATCTGTTTCACCTTTTGGAGTCACTTTGCCAATTAAAATATCCCCATCTTTAACTTTAGCGCCAACTCGAATAATTCCCCGTTCATCTAATTCCCTTGTGGCATCTTCACCAACATTAGGAATCTCAGGGGTGAGCTCTTCTTCGCCACGTTTCGTATCACGGACTTCTAATTCAATTTCATTTACATGCACACTACTGAAAAGGTCTTCTTTAACCAACCTTTCACTAATTACAATAGCATCCTCAAAATTATATCCACGCCAAGGCATAAAAGCCACAGTAACATTTTTTCCTAGAGCCAATTCACCCTTAGATGTTGACGTTCCATCTGCAATAGCTTGACCCGCAACTACTTTATCACCTTCGGATACAATGGGTTTTTGATTTTGGCTAGTATTCTGATTTGTTCGCTTAAATTTCCTTAATTCAACGGTTACTAAATTTTCACCTTCAATTAATGCAAGGCTCTCAGGTACATCAGTCGTTTTAATTACCACCTTTTGAGCATCAACATAATTAACACGACCATTAACAGGTGAGGCAACAGCTGCGCGAGAGTCAACTGCGACTTTGCTTTCAAGGCCAGTACCAACAATTGGTGAATCTGGATTCATTAATGGAACGCTTTGACGTTGCATATTAGAACCCATAAGAGCTCGGTTAGCATCATCATGCTCAAGGAAAGGGATCAATGAAGCTGCTACAGATAAAATTTGATTTGGCGCTACATCCATAAATTCAATTTTATCTGGCGACACAATAGGGAAATCGCCTTTAATCCTAGCGCGAATACTACTATTTGTTAGTTGATCATTCTTACCAAGCTTTTCATCGGATTGCGCAATCATAACTCTATCTTCATCATCAGCCGATAAATACTTGATTTCATGCGTTGCATAAGCGTCCTTATCTTTAACATTAACTTTCCGATAAGGAGCCTCAATAAAACCATGCCCATTAACTTTTGCTAAAAGTGCTAAAGAAGAAATTAAACCAATATTTGGACCTTCTGGAGTTTCGATAGGACATAAACGCCCATAATGTGTATAGTGAACATCTCTAACTTCAAAACCTGCTCGTTCACGGGTTAGTCCTCCTGGGCCAAGTGCTGAGATCCGTCTTTTATGCGTTATTTCAGCTAATGGATTAGTTTGATCCCCAAATTGTGACAATTGGCTTGTACCAAAAAAAGTGTTAATCACTGTCGTTACAACTCTGGAGTTAATTAAATCTTGAGGTGTAATTGACTCCTGTTCACGGAGGTTCATTCTTTCATAAATAGTTCTTAACATTCTGCTTAAAGCGACAGAAAACTGGTTAGTTAACTGTTCGCCAATTGATTTTACACGGCGATTACCTAGATGATCAATATCGTCAGACCCTCTTTCTCCTTTTCGCATATCTATAAGGAAGTTTAAAACTTGAATAATATCATCCATCGTAAGCACAGTTTCTTCAACTGGTACATTCAAGTTGAACTGTTGGTTTAATCGATACCTACCAACTTCACCTAAGTCATATTTTTTAGGATTGAAAAATATCCTCTCTATGAATTTTTGCGCAGTTTCCAAATTTGGCGGCTCACCTGAACGCAGCAACTGATAAACAATATTTAGTGCTTCTTCAGTATTATTGCTTGGATCCTTAGTCATAGTATTTAGAAGCATCATCGAATGAAAATCTTTATTTTGATTAACAATTTCAATAGACTTGATCTTTGCTTTTTTTAATTCATCAATGCTTTTTTGATCTAACTCAGCACCTCCTTCAATGAATATTTCGCCTGTCTCATGATCAATTATATCTTCAACAATAGTGGAGCCAATTGCATTACTAATTTCTTTTGAATTTATTTTTAATTCTTGAGTGCAGTTAAAAGCTTTAAAAATATCTGCATTAGTTGAATAACCCAATGTCCTTAACAACATTGTGACGGGGAATTTCCTTCTGCGATCAATTATGCAAAAAATACAATCATTTATATCTGTAGTAAAATCTACCCAAGATCCTCTAAAAGGGATTATTCTCCCTTGATAAAGCTTAGTCCCATTAGGATGAATTGACTGATCAAAAAATACACCGGGTGACCTCTGTAACTGCGATACTATTACTCGCTCTGCCCCATTTATAACAAAAGTACCCTTTTTAGTCATCATGGGTATATTACCAAAATAAACTTCTTGCTCAATTGATTGATCATACTTACTTCTATCATCTTCATTGGTTATATGCAATATCAAACGAACTTTCAAAGGAACTGAGTATGTTAAACCACGATCCATACATTCCTCTGGAGTATATTTTGCCAAACCTAAAAAATAACTTTTATATTCAAAAACGTAATTTCTATGCGGATCCTCTAGCGGAAAAACATTGTTAAACACTTCCTGAAGACCAAGATCTATCCGTTCATCTTCAGGAATATTTTCTTGAATAAATGACTGAAAAGCTTCGATTTGAACGTCTAAAAGGTCCGGAAATTCTATTTCAGATTTAGTTTTTTCAAAAGATTCTCGGTTATAATAAGTACTATTTGCAGCAGCCAACGTAGACCTCCAATAATATTATAGGGTGGTTAAAATAATTTGTGTAAAAAATAGTGTGTGTAAAATAAAACTATTTTAATTCTACTGAAGCTCCAGCTTCTTCAAGCTGAGTCTTAAGTTCATCTGCTTCTGTTTTACTAGCGCCTTCCTTAACTGCCTTTGGAGCACTATCAACTAATTCTTTTGCTTCTTTTAAGCCTAACCCAGTGATTGTGCGCACAACTTTAATTACATTTATTTTAGATTGTCCTGCGGATGTTAGCATAACATCAAACTCATCTTTTTCATCTGAAGCTCCACCGCCATCAGCAGTTGGGGCTGAAGCAACAGCAACAACAGGGGCTGCGGCTGTTACACCAAATTTTTCTTCAATCTCTCCTATTAATTCAGAGATTTCCATCATATTGGCATTTTCAAGATATTTTAGCACATCGGCTCTTTTTGTATCGGCCATTCTTCTTGCTCCTTAATTACTCTTTTTTAGATTGTTTATCTTTTAGATTATTTAACATATTTGTCATATCAGACATTGGCGATTTCAATGCCCAAATAAGTTTCATCAGAGGAGATTGCAATAATGCTACCAATTTAGCTAGAGACTCATCTTTAGATGGTAGATTTGCTATACGAGCAAACTCACTAACATCAATGATGTTTCCATCAATTACAATTCCTTTAACTTTAGGTAAATCATGATCATTGGTAAATTTTTTCAGCACTCGAGCTGGGCTAATAGGATCTTCGTAAGAAAGTGCAACAGCTGTTGAACCATTTAGATAATCATCTAAGCCACTCAAATCGCTATTTTTTGCCGCAAGTTTAAACAACGTATTTTTTGCAACCATATATTCCACATCATTTGCATAGAATTCTCTTCTAAGGTCTGTTATATCTTCAACGTTAAGACCAAGGTAATCAGTTAGATACACACCTTTGGCGCGACCTAGCTTTTCGCTAAGATCATCAACATATTTGATATTTTTAGCATTGGGCATAATTAATTGATGCTTCCCTGATCTATCTTTATACCGGGACCCATTGTTGAGGAAACAGATATCTTTTTCAAATAAGTTCCTTTTACTGAAGCTGGCCTTGCTTTTAAAAGAGTGTCATAAATAGTTCGGATATTTTCAACCAATGCATTGTCATCAAAAGAACTTTTTCCACATCTAGTATGAATAATGCCATTCTTTTCTACTCGAAGCTCTATTTTACCCGCCTTAAGTTCTTTCACCGCTTTTTCAATATCCATTGTAACGGTCCCACTTTTAGGGTTTGGCATCAGACCTTTGGGACCCAAAACTTTACCTAATTTCCCCAACTCTTGCATCATATCAGGTGTTGCAACAATAGTATCAATATCATCCCATCCACTTTTAAGTTTGTCAAAAAATTCTTTTCCAACAAAGTCTGCACCAGCATCTTTTGCTTCTTTTTCTTTTGGTCCCTGAGCAAAGACAAGTACCTTTACTTCTTTCCCGGTTCCATAAGGCAATGTAGTACTAACTCTAATATTTTGATCAGCATGCCTGGGATCCACACCTAAATTAATTGCTAATTCAATTGTTTCGTCAAATTTCACATATTTAAAATCTTTTAACATTTTGACGGCATCATTGAGTGAATATTCTTTAATCGGGTCAATATTAGAATTAATTTTTTTTCTCTGTTTAGATAAAGCCATTTTATCCTTTTACTTCTAATCCCATACTCTTTGCGGTTCCACGAATCATTTCTATCGCCATTTCTATCGTGTTAGCATTTAAATCATTTTTCTTTATCTCAGCTATTTCTCTAAGGTCATTTTCTGAAACTTTTCCAACTTTTTCACGATTAGGCTCACCAGAACCTTTTGGGACACCAGCTTTCTTTTTCAACAATATAGCAGCTGGCGGTGTTTTTGTAATAAAGGTAAAACTTCGATCAGCAAATACCGTTATTACTACTGGAATTATCATCCCCGATTCTTGTTTAGTCGCCTCATTAAACGCTTTGCAAAATTCCATTATGTTTACACCATGCTGACCTAAAGCTGGCCCTACTGGTGGCGCGGGATTGGCCTGACCAGCTGGAATCTGAAGTTTAATATATGATGAGATTTTCTTTGCCATTTTTTAATCTATTTTTCTAATTCTACTTGTAAAAAATTGAGCTCTATTGGCGTTGGGCGTCCAAAAATACTGACTGAAACTTTAACTTTTTGTTTTTCATTGTTTACTTCGTTAACGAATCCAGAGAAATCAGCGAATGGGCCATCAGTAACTTTTACTGAATCTCCCACCTTATAAGGTGCAATCACCACTTCTCTACCTTCACGCCCTTCAACTTCTCCTATAATACGTGTAATTTCATCTTCTTTTAACATCTGAGGATCACCATTAGCACCAACAAAGTTGATAACGCCATCAGTATTTTCAATCAAATACTTAGCTTCTTTAGATTTACTCATATTGATCAAAATATATCCAGGGAAAAACACTTTTCTTTTAACCCTCTTTTTTCCTTCCTTCATCTCAACAATATTTTCTGATGGCACCATAATATCCTCAACTTCAGATGACAATTCTTGATAATCTAATTCAAACAAAATATTCTCTTTAATTTTGTCTTCTTTTCCTGAGATAACTCTTAATGTATACCAATTCATAATAAACTATAATATTATCTGTAAAATGGTAGAAAGTATCCTATCGACAAAAAACAAAAACAAACTGACAATTATTGAAAAAGAAACGACCACAAAGGTAGAACCTTTCAATTCAGCCCAATTCGGCCATGAAACTTTCGACATTTCAATTTTGACATCAGAAAAAAAAGTTTTTATCTTATTCATCTTATCTCATCAATCCAAAATAAATTTGGAAGGCTATCTTTTGCAGGAGTGACAGGACTTGAACCTGCAACCCCCGGTTTTGGAGACCGGTGCTCTACCAATTGAGCTACACTCCTAATTTTATTATTTCTGTTAGCTAAATTAGCTACCAGCTTTTTCTATGCAATTAGGAGTTATTATTTTGTCTCTTTGAAAATAACGTGTTTCTTCACAACTGGATCATATTTTCGATACTCGATCCGATCAGGATGTAACCGCTTACTTTTTGTAACAGTATATCTGTAACCAGTACCCTCGGTACTTTCCAATTGAACAATTGCACGTTTACTATTGCCAGCCATCCAAATAAATCTCCTATTCTACAACTTCAGTGACAACGCCAGCACCAACAGTATGACCGCCTTCACGAATAGCAAAGCGCAATTCTTTGTCCATTGCTATTGGTGTAATTAATTCGACTTCTAATTCTACATTATCACCAGGCATAACCATTTCTGTTCCACTTGGTAAAGTCGCTACTCCAGTCACATCTGTCGTACGAAAGTAGAATTGAGGCCTATACCCATTAAAAAACGGAGTATGGCGACCGCCTTCGTCTTTCTTAAGTACATAAACACTCGCTTTAAACTTTGTATGCGGCGTAATTGAACCTGGAGCAGCCAATACCATTCCTCGAGTCAAATCTTCTTTATCTACACCTCGAAGCAGTAATCCGGCATTATCACCCGCACGTCCTTCATCTAATAGCTTACGGAACATTTCAACCCCAGTAACTGTCGTTTTCCTAGTATCGCCCATACCAATCATCTCTACATCATCACCTACCTTAATTATCCCGCTCTCAACACGGCCAGTTCCTACCGTTCCACGGCCAGTAATGGAAAAAACATCTTCAACTGGCATTAGGAATGGTTTGTCAATATCACGTTCGGGTTCTGGAATAAAGCTATCACATGCATCCATTAATTCAGTGATACAACTAGTTGCAGCATCATCCGTTACATTGTTTAACGCATTCAATGCTGATCCTTTAATTATAGGAATATCGTCTCCTGGAAACTCATATTCATTAAGTAGATCTCTAAGTTCCATTTCTACCAATTCTAAAAGCTCTGCGTCATCTACTTGATCAGTTTTATTCATGAATACAACAATAGAGGGGACATTTACTTGTCGAGCTAATAGTACGTGCTCTCGGGTCTGAGGCATAGGGCCATCTGCGGCAGAAACAACTAATATAGCTCCGTCCATTTGAGCTGCACCTGTAATCATATTTTTAATATAATCAGCATGGCCTGGACAATCTACATGAGCATAGTGACGATTTGGCGTCTCGTACTCAACGTGAGCAGTCTGAATAGTGATCCCACGCTCTCTTTCCTCGGGTGCATTATCAATACTATCGAAAGAGCGAACTTCACTCAAGCCCTTATTAGCTTGAGTCATCGTTATTGCTGCAGTTAATGTCGTCTTGCCATGATCTACATGGCCAATAGTTCCAATATTTAAATGTGGTTTACTCCGTTCAAATTTTTCTTTTGACATCTATTAATCCTCCTGAATTAATTAATTTAATCTTGAAAGAGAGCCTACGGCCGGGGTTGAACCGGCGACCTCTTCCTTACCAAGGAAGTGCTCTACCACTGAGCTACGTAGGCACTTCGAGCGGGTGATGAGAATCGAACTCACACTACCAGCTTGGAAGGCTGGAGTTCTACCATTGAACTACACCCGCATTGTGGGGACAGAAGGATTCGAACCTCCGTAGACATACGTCGGCAGATTTACAGTCTGCTGCCTTTGACCGCTCGGCCAGCTCCCCAAACTGTAATTTTATTTGTTAATTAGCAATTCAATACCACCCTACCAATACTATCTATCGAGCCGGCGAAGGGATTCGAACCCCCGACCTGCTGATTACAAATCAGCTGCTCTACCAACTGAGCTACACCGGCAAGTTCATCATTTTATTTCAAAAAAGCTTCCCAACTCCTTGGATTTTTCACCTCGAATAAGTATCAATTCTATTTGATTCTGGCACAGTTTTTGTACGTACGTATCCTTAAACGGGACGAAAAAAGCCTCGTAAGTTAGATCAAGTAATAACTAATAGCAATTATTTATAGAAGAAAGATGTTACTTATTTTTGAGTTATTTTGGGACCAGTTGGAGTGTCTTTAACATTCCAACCATTAATGTTGAGTTCTTTTCTAATTTCGTCTGATTTAGCCCAATCGTTATTTTTTCTTGCCCTCTCTCTTTTTTTGACTAATTCAATGATATTTTTTGGTATTTCAAATTTCTCATAAAGAACACCAAAAATAGAATTAAAAAATGTGATGAAGTGCTTCCCTTTCTGAATATCAGATTTTGAGAACTCATTCTTATCTAATTTTGCATTAGTTTTTCGCAACCATTCAAATAACACGGCGAGTGCTGCTGGTGAATCCAAATCGTTCTCTAAAGCAGATATAAAGTTATCTGCATCACTGGGTAAATCATCGGACTCAGATTCTTCAAATTCTTCAAGTCTATCTTTCAATTCCGTAATTCTTTGGATAGCCATTTTGGCTTCATATTTTTTATCTAAAGTAAAATTTACTTTGGATCTATAGTGAGAACTAAGTGCGATATATCTAAATTCCTCTATTGTCATTCCCTCGTCAATTAAATCATTTAAGCAATAGAAGTTACCTAATGACTTACTCATTTTCCCTCCATCAACAATCAAAAACTCACAATGCATCCAATAATTAACGAAAGGTTTATTAGTAGCGCATATAGATTGAGCAATTTCATTTTCATGATGTGGAAATTTATTATCTACTCCACCACAGTGAATATCAAAATGAGAGCCAAGGTGTTCGATAGACATTGCAGAACATTCTATATGCCAACCAGGCCTACCGGGGCCCCAAGGTGAATCCCACTTAACATTTCCATCTTCTTTTTTATACGCTTTCCAAAGTGCAAAATCGCTAGGATTATCTAAATTATATTCATCAGAAACTACTCTTTCCCCTCTGACACCTTGCTTCATATCAATATTGCTTAATGCTCCATAATTTTTATATGAATCAATTGCAAAAAATACTGAACCTTCATCAGTAGGATAAGCATAGCCTTTATCAATAAGCACTTGAATCATTTTGATCATCTGATCTATATGATCTGTTGCACGTGGGAACTGGTCAGGAGGCAGAATTGATAGACTTTTTAAATCATCTTTGAAATTTGATATATAATAATTAGTTATTTCCTTAAGAGATTTTTTTTCTGTATTGGATTTTTTTATAGTCTTATCATCTACATCAGTAATATTCATGACATGATATACATCATATCCCAGAGTTAAAAGCGTTCTTTTTAAAAAATCTTCAAAAAGAAAAGTTCGAAAATTCCCTATATGTGCATTGTCATATACTGTTGGGCCACAAGTGTAAAGCTTAACTTTTCCTTTTGTTATGGGGACAAAGTCTTCCTTTTTTTGAGTTATTGAATTATAAAATCGGATCACTTTTACTTTTTATATTTTTTATGAATCTTGTGTCAATATCAATTGACAATGCTTGTTGAATAGCATCGATTTTTATGACTAATCTGTCTTTGCCTTTTAATTTTACAACAATTCCCTTAACACCTGCCATGGGGCCTTCAATCACTTCTACTGCATTACCAGCGGCAAAATACTCAGCTGGTGTTAATTGATATCCTCCATCAATTGCAAGCTTGATTGCAGTAATAACTTCATCTTGGACTATCGCAATTTCTTCACCAAACTTAACTAAAGAACTAACTCCATGTGTTTGCAAAACAAATATTGAATTTTTTATTTCAACTCTTGCAAATAAATAACTAGAAAAAAGTGGGAACTCTACCCATTTTTTCCGATCAGACCATTTCCTGCGCTCTTTCAGCAATGGCAAGTATGCCTCAATACCTTTTACTATTAATTGAGCATATGCAATTTTTTCAGATCTTGGTTTAGATCTAACGACTATCCAATTTTTTAACATCAGCCTTTTAATGATTCATCAATTATAATTTGAATTAACATTTTGAAGTCCATTCCGGCCGCACCGACTGATTTTGGGATTAAACTTGTTTCAGTCATACCTGGCAAGGTATTTACTTCTAGAAACCATGGGTTTAATTCTTCATCCAAAATAAAATCGACACGAGAATAATGTCGACATCCCAAAAGACTGTGAATCATCAAAGCTATATTTTGAATTTTTACTGTTAATTCATTGCTTAATTCTGCTGGGCAGGAATATTCAGCCATGCCTTTTGTATATTTACATTCATAATCATATAAATCATTCGTAGGTATAATTTCTACAATTGGGTAGGCCTTATTTCCAACAATGGTAACCGTAATTTCACGCCCAGAAATAAAGGCCTCAATCAAAACAACCTTTGAATATTTTCTAGCTAAAGTAACAGCTTCTTCTAATTCTTTATTACTTTTGACCACTGTAAGACCAATGGTACTTCCCTGATCATTGGGTTTTACTATCAAAGGATAATCTATTCCAATATTTGTTGGATTTTTTTCAACGCTATCAATTGAAACCCAATTAGGGGTTAATATATTTTTTCGACTTACTAAGGCTTTACTTACTCTCTTATCCATACAAATAGCTGAAGATTCATTATTAGACCCAGTAAATCTCTTCCCCATAGACTGCAGTAAGCCTTGAATAACGCCATTTTCCCCATCACCTCCATGGAGTCCATTAAAAACTAAATCAACAGATTTTATTTTTTTTAAGAGATGAGAAATGCCATCTTTGGGATCTATGTTAACAACATCATATCCAAGTTGCTGACATGCTGAAATAATGGCCTTTCCTGACTTGAGTGAAATGTCACGTTCTGGAGAACTTCCTCCAAGTAATACACCAATTTTCATTAGTGTGATTCTTTCAACAATATTGCACCTGCCATAAGATCATCAACAATATATTTTGGTTTTAATTCCTTCAAATTAAGACTGGAATCATTTCCCTTACCCGTTAATACAAGCATTGTATCCATATTCAAATTTAATCCAGCTTCAATATCGGAAACAGCATCTCCTATCATTATTGAATTAGTAAGATTTATATTGTGATCGGCAGCAGCAGCTTGGAACATTCCACTCCCAGGTTTACGATTAACCGTTGGATTATCAGGGTGGTCAGAACAATAGTAAATACCTAATAGGTTTAATTGATTCTGATAAAATTCGTTTAGAATG
>CAYRYZ010000003.1:46524-66291 GCA_964428745.1 uncultured bacterium
ACAATAGTAAATACCTAATAGGTTTAATTGATTCTGATAAAATTCGTTTAGAATGAAATTGTGGATTTTGCTTAGATCATCGAGCTTAATTTTTCCTCTTGCCAAACCAGATTGATTAGTAATGATACAAAATCTAGAACCACATCTACTCATTTCTTTTAAAGCAGGCATTGTAAAATCATAGAATTCAAACTGATCTAATGAATTAATATATCCAGTGTCTGAATTTAATGTCCCATCACGATCAAGAAAGATAGTATCATATTTTTTCATTTTATTTTTTTTCTGAAGAAATATCATTGAGCCTTACTGAACTTTTAATAAGGAAAATGGCGCCTATAGTAATCAATGGTAAAAACCCAACAGCATGCAATACTACTGCAAAAGATTGAGATACTGTACGATCTAAAAAAAACAATTCTGTTAAAACATAAATAGCTGCAGCATGATAAGTCCCAATTGCAGACGGAGCTGAAGGTACAGCTATTGCCAATGATGTAAATATAAGAATAACGCCAATGCCAATCCAATCAAGGCCAATTCCTAAAGCTAAACCAACAATCCAAGTAATTAGATAATAAATACCCCAAATCAATATCGTTAGCAGAATAATCACTCCGGTATTTTGCATGTCCTTTATAGATGTTAAGCCATCTAATATACTTTTAATGATTTGTTTTATTTTTTGATAACCTGGGAAATTTTCTATAGACTTAATTAAGGTTGATTGTTTTATACTTAATAAAATAATAAATCCTAAAATCAATAAAGTTACTAACCCAACATAAAACATAATTTTCTTAGTATCATCAGCAAAGGGATATAGCAAAGTAAAGAAAAACATAGTTAGAACTAATCCTAGCATATCTATTATTCGTTCTAAAAGAATGCTCCCAAATGCTTTAGAAGTTTCAATGCTCGACTCTTTTGATAATGCAAATGCCCTTAATAATTCACCCATTCTAAATGGTAAAATAGCATTACCAAAATAACCAATCATAGTTACAGAAAATAATTTATGGATTTTTATTAACTCAATTGATTTAATCATAAACTGCCACCTTATTGCACGAACAATCACTGATAGAATTAATAGAAGCATGCCTATGAAAATCCAAGTAATATTAGAAGAACTTAAATGAAACAAAAGTTGATTAAGATTTACATTATGAAAAGAATAATAGAGCCCAAGGACACTAATAACAATACTTACAAATAACTTAGTCCACTTATTCACGAAGATCTATAACTTCTGGATTTACAGGGTTGAAATTGCTGTAAAGGCTTAAGCCACCTATTGTGAATTTATTTATTTCAAGTGAAACAAATTGGTCGGGTCCATAGGCAATCTTTATCTCTTTAGGCTCTCCTGTTCGTAACATCGATAATCTCCCTCCGTAACCCATTTTAGGAATATCAAAGTCAAGAATTATAAGGTCATTTTGTATGATACTCTTACCCAATTCCAGTCCTTTAAAATCTTTATCAAATAAATCAAAAATAGTAATATTTCCTTTAACTTTACGATCAATAATGAGTTGACTATCTATTTTGTTCCACGTTTTAATAATATCACCCTTTACATAAACTGTTTCATTTGGCAGATCTAAAATATATTCATTATTACTTTTTATTTCGATCACACCCCTCTCAATATTGCTTAATTCAAACTGCTTTTCATGAATAATAACAGAAACTGAGACACCATCAGGTTGATCAATATATTTAATGAATTTATCATACCAAACTTTTGATTGAGCACATACCCCTGAGATTATTAGGGTATAAAGAATTATAATCCGAAACATTAGTTAGCTATTCAATACTTTCCAAGTAAGATTCATCAACGAGAACTTCACGAGCTTTACTACCTGTAAAAGGCCCTACAATTCCTGATTGCTCCATTTCATCGATTAATCTTGCAGCTCTAGAATATCCTACTTTTAAACGTCTTTGAATAAGAGAAATTGATCCTTGCTGATGCATGACCACTAATTTTACTGCTTCATTAAAGAGCTCATCTGACCCATTACCCTCACTACTGTCAACAAGCCCACCAGCACCTAAAGTCTCCCTAGGGCTAGCAAGCACAAGCTCATCTGCTTTTGATTGATTAGAGACATGATCCATGAGGGCTTCGATTTCTTTTAAATCTAGATAGGCATTATGTAGGCGGATAGGTTCCGAAGCTCCATACCCTAAATATAGTAAATCTCCACGACCAATCAGTTTTTCAGCGCCTGACGTATCAATTATTGTTCTTGAATCAATTTTTGTTGCGACCTGGAATGCTATCCTCGATGGAAAATTGGCTTTAATCACTCCGGTAATTACATCAACCGATGGCCTTTGAGTTGCTACAACTAAATGAATACCAACAGCCCTAGCCAATTGTGCTAATCGTGCGATTGGCGCCTCAACTTCTTTAGCATTAAGCATCATCAAGTCAGCCAATTCATCAATAAGCACTACGATGAAAGGCATTATATCTTCACCTTTCTCAGTCATTTTACTATTGTATTCTGAGATATTTCTTACAACAGCATCTGCTAAAACATCATATCGTCTACCCATTTCCTTTTCAACAGCTCGGAGTGCTAAAACTGCGTTTTCAGGTTTAGTAACTATAGGTTCGTCAATATCTTCTATTTTTAATAAATGGTAATCTTTCAGAGAACGGTAGACTGCCATCTCAACTTTTTTTGGATCAATAATAACAAATTTTACTTCATCAGGTGTTGCCTGATAAAGTATACTTGCAAGTATAGTATTCATACAAACAGATTTTCCTGAACCCGTAGTGCCAGCAATTAACAGATGAGGCATCTGTGCTAAATCGAGGGTTGCTATTTCGCCTGTTGTAGTTTTTCCTAAAGCAAGAGTTAATTTTGAATTAGAAGAAGCAAATTTTTCAGAATTAATAACGGATTTAAAGTAAACCATATCTGGATTTTTATTCGGAATTTCTATACCAACAGATGACTTTCCTGGGATTGGAGCAATCACACGCACTCTACTAGCTTCCATCACCCTTGCCAAATCATCAGATAAGGCAACAAATTTATTAACGCGAACACCTTCGGCTGGCTCAACTTCAAAAAGAGTGATGACTGGGCCGGGGCTTACATTAACAACTTTACCTACGACACCGAATGTTTCCAGTGATTGTTGAAGAAAATTCGCACGGTCAACAAGTTCATCTCTACTCATACCACTTTGTATGTTAACTGAAGGATTCTCTAATAGATCTGCAGATGGCAATTGATAAGCTTTTTTAGGGGCTTTTCTATCTTGAATCTCATCTAACTCAACTACATCTTCTTCAATAATTTCTCCTACTTCAATATCCATATCATCATTCGTTTCTTCAATATTATCAGAGTCGGATCCATCCATTGAATCAATTGATCCTTCATCTTTATCCGTATCTTTTGATTTATCATCGATTTTATCTGATTGCAATACTTCCTCTTCAGAGTAATCGGGAACATTGACTATATCTGACACATCTTCAGTTTCGCTAATTTCAGTATTATTCTCTTTTGTATCTTCTTCACCTTCGTCACTATTCAAATCAATGTTTTCAATCTCCTTAGATCTTTGTGCATCAATTTTTGAAATAAGACTTTGTGTATGACGTCTTTTTTCTTCTTCAATATTTTTCTCATCAGTAACTAAATTTTTTTCGTCCTGTTTCTTTTTTAGTTTACTTAATAATTCTCGAATTGGATGATAATAACTAAATCCAAAATATCCTCGAATCAATACAAGCCAAAGCGCTGTAAGCAAGATCATAGTGCCTATGATACCTAGAAAGTCAATAAACATACCTGAAATCAACCCACCGACCATTCCACTCATTCCATACAAGCTCGCTGCTCCAAAACTAATAGATGACAAAATCATTGCTCCAATAACATATCCAGATAAACGACTTATAGCATCAAAATCTTTATGAGTAAAAAACCATACTCCCCAAATTATTCCAAGTATAGGCAAGACAAATGACATATAACCAAAACCTAACTTTATAAAATAATAGGCAATCCATAAACCTAAAATCCCTAAAGGGTTCTCAATTCTTACATTAGGAGAAATGCCAGGGTCTTCATTTGAATTATAACCCAACAAACTGATAATGACCAATAAAGAGACTGCAACTATTAGAATTCCTAATATTTCTAATCTTCGTTCTTTCATACAAATTTTACTTTTTCAAAGTACCTTTCTTATAAAAAGGAGAGTCTACTATTTTACACTTTAATTCTTTATCTCTAACTAAAAGAGAAAGATTAGTCCCAGATTGTGCAAAGTCATTCGTAACATAAGCTAGACCGATTCCAATTTTCAAGGATGGTGATTGAGTCCCGCTAGTTACTTGTCCAACAATAGCGTTATTCTTTAAAAGTTTATAACCTTTCCTAGGTATACCTCTATCAATCATTTGAATGCATACTAAAGAACGGTCGCACGCTCCATTAAGTGACAGTAGAGCTTCCTTGCCAATAAAGTCATCTTTCTTATCCAATTTTGCAATCCAACCAAGACCTGCTTCAATAGGGTTTGTCCTATCATCAATATCATTTCCATATAATGGATATTTCATTTCTAAACGAAGTGTATCACGGCATCCAAGACCAACTGGCATAATTGGAGCAGAAGCTTTATTAATAAGCTTATCCCAAATACGAACTATATTTTCATTATCTGCATAAATTTCAAAACCAAGTTCACCAGTGTAGCCTGTTCTTGCTAGAGTACAGGGAAACCCATCTATGGTAGCAACTGCAAATCTATAATAATTCATTTTATTAATATTAATATCTACTAGTGGATCAATTATTTGACGAGAGTTTGGTCCTTGGAGCGCAATAAGCCCAATTTTTTCACTTAAATCAATTATATTAACATCATCTCGCTTATGAGCCATAAGCCAATCAAAATTTTTTTCAAGATTTGAACAGTTTACAACAAGCATAAAATATTCCGGATAACGATAAATAAGTAAGTCATCAACTACACCACCATCTTCAAAACACATTGCAGAATATTGAACTTGCCAAGTTTCCAAAGAAGAAACATCATTGGTCATTATAAAATTAAGGTAACTTTCGGCCCCAGGACCTGAAATAATAATCTCTCCCATATGACTAACATCAAAAATTCCTGCTGATTGACGAACTGCATTATGTTCTTTACTAATGCCTAAATATTGTATTGGCATTTTATAACCTGCAAAGTCTGCTAACTTCGCATCTAGGCTTACATGTTTTCCGTAAAGAGGAGTTTTTTTCATTGATTTTCAAAATATGTTTTCAATTTCTTTAACCCTTCATCAATATCTTCTGCAGAAATACCTGAGTATGCAAATCGAATAAAAAAGTCGACCTCATTATCTTGAGGTCTACCAAAATGATTCCGAGTACAAAAGGATACATTTGCATTCTCTAAAGCACCTATTTGGAGCTGATCAATTGTACTGAATCCTTTTTTTCTCATAATTGAAGTTACATTTGGAAATAAATAAAAAGTACATCGTGGCTTTGAGATATCAATACCCTCAATTGCATTAAGTCCTGAAACAGCTACGTCTCTTCGATTCTTAAGTTTACCTAGGATTTCTTTAGACCCGCTCATGTCACCAGTAAGCGCCTCTACCATAGCCCCTTGAATAAAATGAGTTGTACATGATTCTGCATTTATATTTAGCTTAGAAATAATTTTTATTATTTTTTCCGGGCCAATAGACGCACCGACTCTCCAGCCAGTCATAGCAAATTTCTTTGAAAATGTATACAAAATAACTGTTCTTTCTTTCATATTGGGTATTTCAACAATTGATCTCGCCTTACCTTCATAAATCATTTCAAAATATGCCTCATCTGATAATACCCAAAGATCATTTGATATAGCAATATCTGCTACTTGCTCCATCTCTTCTTTTGATGATTCTGCTGAAATAGGGTTTTGGTAATTATTATATATAATAGCTACTGTTTTATTTGTAATAGATGCTTTTAATTTTTCAATATCTATGTCAAATCCGTTTTCTGTCTCGATATAACTATAAGGCACCGCTCTTCCTCTTTGGTATTCAATCTGAGATTCATAAATTGGATAGCCAGGGTTCGGGTAAAGAACTTCGTCGCCAGGATTCATTACGGCAGCAATAAATTTTCCAATAGTTGGCTTACCTCCCGGTTGCACTGCTACATTTTCTGGAGAATAAACTACATTTCTTCTTTGGCCCACATCATGAGCTAGTGCTTCTCGCAATGGCAAGATACCTTCCGATGGGCAGTAACCTGTCTTACCATCGCCTACAGCCTTTATCATGGCTTCTACAATATTTGGGGGAGTTTTTAGGTTTATATCTCCTAAGTGGAATGGATAAACTTTATTACCTTTGTCAGCCCAAATTCGAGCTTGAGCTGATACCGCAAAAGCAGTTTCGGTACCCAAGTTTGCTATTTGTTTAGCAAAATTCATTTTTCCCCTTTAAATCATCTTTGATAATGCTTTTCGAATAACCTCTTCAATGGTACCCGAGAATTCTCCAAGCTTATCTAATTCTTTTATCGTATTATTAATTTGAGCTTGTTTATAACCCAAAGATTGTAAAGCACTACTAACATTATTTATCAAATCACTATCAATGTTATCATCAATAAACCCAAGATCATCGTTCTTATTAGTATCTGCTTCAAATTTCTCTTTTAATTCTACGATTATCCTTTTTGCAGTTTTTGCACCAATGCCAGGAATAACTGTAAGTGACTTTACATCTCCAGCCACGATTTGATTCTTAAATTGTTCTGGATTAGTTCCAGATAAAATATTCATTGCTGATCGAGGCCCAATCCCACTAACCATATTTAAATTTATAAAAAGTGATCTTTCAGATAAATCCCTAAAGCCATAAAGATCAAGGATATCATCTTTTACATGTAAATAAGTTAAAATCTCAACTTGCTCACTTAAGTCAGGCAAGCTTTCATAAGTCGAAATAGAAATATTGACTCGAAATCTGATCCCTCCAATATCTATAACTGCTTCTGTTGGATTTTTTCCAAAAAGTATTCCTGATATTGAATCTATTAAACTCATAAGTATTTATTTTGATTAACATGACATAAAGCAATAGCTAATGCATCTGAAACATCTAATGGACTTGGTGGTTTATCCATTTTTAATATTTGCTGAACCATGTATTGCAACTGTTTCTTATCTGCAGCCCCATTACCAGTAATAGATTGCTTTACTTTGCGCGGTGCATATGAAGCAGATGGAATGCCCATTGAAGCTGCAGCCAAAAGGAGAACTCCTTTTGCTTGTCCCAGTAGAAGAGCTGATTTTACATTTATACTGTAAAAAGTATCCTCAATCGCCATGGTAATAGGATCAAATTTTTTCAATAATTCTTTCATATGGCTATTCAAATATTCTAACCGATTTGGAAGAGACTCTTTATTTGGTGGTTTTATAGTCCCATATGCGATTAAACTGATTTGACCTTTTTTTTCATCTATTATTCCGAATCCAGTCGTATTTAATCCAGGGTCTACACCAATTATTCTTTGAATATTTGACATCAAGGTTAATAAAAATTTAATAATTAATCCGCATCTTCAAGTTCGAAGTTAGAATATATATTTTGAATATCATCATGTTCTTCAAGCAGATCCACAAGATTCATTAGTTTTTTTTCTTCCTCACCATTTACTTTCAAAGTATTCTTCGGTATCATCTCAACTCCAGAAGAAATCACTTTATATCCTTTTTGAATCATAGTGTCTGCAATATCTACTGTTGACGATGGATCCGAAGTAATTATAAATGCATCATCTAACGCACTAAAATCATTAGCTCCTATTTCAAGAACTTCTTCAAAAACTTGATTTTCATCATAATCATCTGCTGAAATAGTGATCTGGCCCATTTTCTCAAACATCCATGATACAGATCCATTTTCTGCGAGATTTCCGCCATATTTTGCCATAAGATGACGAATCTCAGCCACTGTTCTATTTTTATTATCCGTCATTACATCCATCATAATAGCCACTCCTCCAGGGCCGTACCCTTCGTAAGTATTCTCTTCATAATTTACACCTTCAAGCTCACCAGCGCCTTTTTGAATTGCACGCATCATGGTATCATTTGGCATATTGGCAGCTTTAGCCGAAGAAATGGCTTGCCTAAGGCGCGGGTTGGCTTCTGGATCACTTCCACCAATTTTTGCAGAAACCATTAGTTCCTTGATGATTTTAGTAAATACTTTCCCTCTTTTTGCATCTTGAGCAGCTTTTTTATGTTTGATATTCGCCCATTTACTATGGCCAGCCATAAATTCCTTTATAATGATAGTAATTAAGTGAGAAAATTACGATTATATTCCACTCATTCCCAATGAACGGATTTGTATAAATGTCAAAATATAGCGCCTGGTTAATCACTTTTAATTCAACAACCAAATTATATATAGCCCTAGTCGTGGCAATGTTTATTTGGGGCATATCATGGCCAAGCGCAAAGATCGTGGGAAGATATGCGGATGCAGATCTTTTGATGTTTTGGCGTTTTGTAATCGGGGCTATAACAATGCTTCCAATCATGCATTTATTAAAAATAAATGCCAATTTTCCAAGAAAATCAATTCGATACGTTTTGATCGCTGCAATTTGTCTTGTGGGATATAATTATAACTATTTAAAAGGAACACAGATTGGCATGGCTGGACTAGGTGGCGTTATAGTACCAACTTTAAGCCCGTTAGTTACATCAATATTGGCAATTGCTACTTTTAATCAAAAGGTACATAAAAAAGATATGATTGGTGTTCTTTTCGGCATAGTTGGTGGATTGATATTATTAGAAATTTGGAGATTCAACTTTCAAGATTTATCCAAATCTGGAAATCTATTTTTTATTATTGCAGCTATAGTATGGGCGGGCGCCACAATTTGCACTCAAAAAGCTAAATCAGAGTTAAACGCAGTTAACTTTAGCCTTTGGCTTTATTTGGTAGCAATTATTATAGTATTGCCAATTACGCCTTTATCATCAATAATGAACGTTTTCAGTTTTGATTGGATTTTTTGGATAAACTTTTTTGTTATATCATCTCTTTCATTAGGGTTCGGAACCACGATCTTTTTTCTTGCGACTATGAGAATAGGTTCACATAAAACATCATCATTTATGTATTTAGTGCCGATAAGCGCTGTAGGATCTTCAGTGTTATTTTTAGGAGAACCATTGGCTTTATCTACAATCTTTGGAGGTGGATTCGCAATTCTTGGAGTATATCTTATCAATCAGAGATAAGGGGATCAATGGCATTTACCAAAAATTTTGGCGGGCGTTTTGGGCGGCCTTCTTTATTTATAAAACCGTGAATAGTATACCCATCCGCTAAGAAATGATTATCTTTTTCTCTCCAAACCTCATATTCAATTTTTAAGCGAGCTTTAGGAGCTTCTTTTATCTGGGTTTTAACAATGATCTCATCTTCAAAGTGAGCGCCTTCTTTGTAATTGCAGTTTGCTGAAACAACAGGTAGATAATAACCTTTATTCTCAATTTCACTAACGACTAAACCAATATCGGCAAGCATCTCTGTACGAGCTTCCTCAAAATATTCGAAATACCGAGTATAATAGACGACTCCCATCTGATCAATATCTTTATAATAGACTTTAGTATGATAATCAAACGTAATCATCAAGACTCTGAAAAAATACCCATTTTATCGTATCGTTCTATTCGCCTATCTAAAAAACTATTTGTATTATTTTTTCTAATTAAATCAATTTCTTCTAGGATGACTTTTTTAAGTTTTGTAGCTACTTTGTCAAATTCACGATGAGCGCCGCCCAAAGGTTCCTTTATAATTCTATCGCAGATTCCCATCTTTTTAAGGTCATCAGGCATAACTTTCATTGCATCAGCAGCATCAGGTGCTTTTGCAGCATCCCTCCATAGAATAGATGCACAGCCCTCAGGGCTAATAACTGAATACCAAGTATTCTCAAGCATAATCATTTTATCACAGACACCAATACCCAAAGCACCTCCGCTCGCACCTTCACCAATAACAATTGAAATTATAGGGACTTCAAGTTTGGACATTTCTAATAGGTTTCTAGCAATTGCTTCTCCTTGCCCTCGCTCTTCTGCTCCAATTCCTGGATAAGCCCCAGGAGTATCTAATAATGTAATTACTGGTAAATTGAATTTCTCAGCTAGTTTCATAATCCTTAGCGCTTTCCTATATCCTTCAGGGCGCATCATACCAAAATTTCTCAAAAGGTTATCTTTTGTATTCTTCCCTTTTTGTTGCCC
Organism: uncultured bacterium; assembly: GCA_964428745.1. Classification (GTDB taxonomy): domain Bacteria; phylum Fidelibacterota; class Marinisomatia; order Marinisomatales; family TCS55. The sequence continues at coordinate 56,869 of CAYRYZ010000003.1, forward strand.
GATAATCACGACTTTTTGCTTACCCAATGTCGCAATTCCACAGATTACTGCCTTATCATCACCGTAATATCGATCTCCATGAAGTTCAATAAAATCAGGTGCCATATAATTAATATAATCTAGAGAAAGAGGCCGTTGTGGGTGTCGCGCTAATTGGACGCGTTGCCATCGAGTAAGATTTGAATAAATCTCTTTTAATACTGTCTCTCTATTTGTTTTCAATGATAACAATTCCGAGTTTTCGTCTGAAGAACCTTCAGATTCCAATTCCAAAATCTTTAAATCAATTTCTTTAATTGATTTTTCAAAGTCTAAGTAATAATCTGCCATAAATTTTATTTTATTTGATTTGGAAATTTAAGCTATTAGAATCAGAAATGGTTATTTATTCCATCCAAAAATACGCCAAATTCGTAGACGCCATACCATCCAAATAGCCTCAAACATTATTGATTTACTCATTTTTGATTGCCCAACAGTTCTATCAATAAATATAATCGGGTGCTCAATTAATTTATAACCTTTGATCCATGCTCTAAAATTCATTTCAATCTGAAATGAATAACCTGATGATCTTATTTTTTCTAAATCAATTGATTCTAGAACCTCTTTGCGCCACGCTTTAAAACCTCCCGTAGCATCTTTTATCGGCATTCCTGTAACGATACGCGAATATACATTAGCTCCATAGCTTAATATCAATCTCCGAATTGGCCAATTAACAACGCTAATCCCATCAATATATCTACTACCAATTGAAAGATCATATTTTATTAATAATTGGGTCATTTTCTTTATTTCTTTTGGGTGATGAGACATATCCGCATCCATTTGTACTATTGCATCATAATCCTTCCTTAATGCCCATCTAAAACCAAAAATATATGCCTTACCTAAACCATTTTTTTTGTCCCTAATCTGTAGATGTAGATTAGGATAAGATTCTTGCAACTTTTCTACAATAGAAGCAGTCCCATCAGGTGAATTATCATCAACAATTAGCATATGGTAATTAAGATCACGCTTAAATACCTCATGTATTACTGTCGCAACATTCTCTTTTTCATTATAAGTAGGTGATATGATAAGTGTTTTCATCTTAAGAATTGTTTACGAATTTGTTCTAAACAAGTTTCAACTGATTTAGGTATGATTCCTAGTTTGGATTCAATTTTGTTTGTTACTAATCCACTTTTTTTAGGTCTAGGCGCATGTTGATTTAATTGATCAGTTGAGATGGGTGAAATCAATGAAGAATCAAGGTTAAATACCTTAGCAATTAGTAAAGAAAATTCAAATCGATTTAAAATATCTCTATCCCCATAATGATATAAATCGCATAGTTCATTCTTAATCATTTTATATGTGACCTCTGCAAGAGATTCTGTCCAAGTAGGATTATTCCACTGGTCATTAACTACTTTTATTCGTTTTTTGTTTTCCAATGAGTTAACTACCCATTTCAAAAAACTTGCTTGAGTTCGCCTAGTATAACTATATACTACATTTGTTCTGATAATAGTTGACCTAGGATAATTTTCAACGAGCCAATTATCTGCATCAAGTTTAGTGTTACCATATACTGAAACAGGATTGGTTTTATCTTTTTCAGAGTAAGGTCCACTTTCACCATCAAATACATAATCCGATGATATTTGGATAAAATGGCCACTAAAATTACTACATAAGTTTTTCACTCCATTGACATTGATATTATGTGCGCTTTCTGGATCTAATTCGCATTCATCAACATCAGTTAATGCAGCTAAGTTTAAAATCACATCGGGACTCAATTCCGATAAAACTTTTGTAACAGAATCTTGAGATGTGATGTCAAGTTTAACACCATTATCTACTGGTGAAATTCCACTCATGATTAAATTAAAATTATTCTTTAAGTGTTTCCTACATGCCTCACCCAATTGACCATATGCCCCAGTTACTAAAACAGTTTTCATCTTAATTTTTTGTTCCCACATCAAATGAATGTGCAACAATATCAACTTGCTTTAGGAGCAAAAATTTATCCTGCCCAGGATGGAATATCATAGAATGAATAAAAAATGACCTATCAGTGGTTTCATCGTAAAACAGATATGATATAAATGGGCCGCCCTGTGCTTCTTCAATACTTTCCCACAGCCCAGTAGCCTTCCATGCCCCCCATTTATTAAAAGTGACTGGCTCAATTTTGAATAAATAATCTGAGTATTGGATGTGTCCAAAATGCTTAGTGGGCAATGTCTTTATATAAGAGCTTACAGATGCTGAATCCGAATAAGCCAATCCATCTTTCCATTGAACTGCAATCCACCGATAGGGTATATCTCTGCCCATCCAAAAAAACTGCTCTTCAGCACTATCGCGAATTATCGTATACCCCCAAGGAATCTTTAGCGTCCAATTATATTTTTCAAGTAGAGATTCTTCTAGCTCTTTTTGTCGAGTTGACCCTTCGAAGAGGTGAACACTTTGTCTTTTAAATAATAAATCATCATACTGCTTTTTAAGCCAGAGGCCTTGATCTTTAACTTTTTCAATTAATTTTTCCTGATTTGGTCCATTGATTATGAGATAATTCTGATCACGTGAAAAAACATTTTTTGAAAAAATAAGATGGTTATCACCTTCCATTGTAGATCTATATTGGTCAGCGGTGAGCAACTTTTTGACTAACCTAACCCCTTTATTTTTTGGATCTTTGCCAAGTGCTGCAACAATGACATTGACATGGAATTTTATATCATTAAAATTTTCTGGATCTACCCATACTATTTTGTAAAAGGGCTCTGGTTGAGGTGAGTATAGCGTATCATTGAAAATAGTGGAAATTACCACTTGAATGTCCTCACGATTTTCAAAAGCTGTTACCAAAACTAACTCATTATCTGCTCCATCAGCTCGAGGCTTTCCAATCTCGCATCCATAAAAAGCAAAGATTGAAATCAAAAAACACTTAAATATTATATTATGCATAAACAAGTAATTGAAAATTAGGGCTATGCATGTCAAATTCCATATAATACTGATTCAACAAAATATTTATTTATAGATCTGTTATAAACGATATATGGATCTTTCCATTTGAAAATCTTCCTGGGAAGCCCAAAGAAATATTGTACGATAGAGATCCATTATATTGGCGAATACCGATTCCATATCCAGGTTTAATTTTTTGCTCTGATGTAAAAGGAATATCAGTAAATAAAAAGATTTGAGTACGATCTAGAGGTCCAAAAATCAATTCCGTAGTTTGAATGGCCACCCAGTCAGAAGAAAATTGGTTATCATGATATCCTCTCAACAGTTTTGAACCTCCAAACTTAATCATTTTGGATGAGCTTAAGGATCGACCATCAATCCAATTTCTATGGCCTAAGAATGAAACAAATAAGACATGTTGATTTAATGATCTATATTTTTCAATATTAAAATATACCTCGGCGACTTGTGTCGTTCCTGAAAAATCATTTAGCTTGCCATAACTAAGATTCCATTCCCAATAGGACCCTCTATAAGGAAGCCATCGACTATTGCGCTTATCTCCTTTCAATCCAAACGCTCCCATTTGCGATTCAAACTGCTGATCTAAATGGAGGTCTCTACTCCTTTCGCTTTTACCCCCAATCTTCCATTGACCAAATGGGCCTATCACAGTAATAAATGCAGAATTTGATTCAATAAAAAAACTCTTTTCATAAAATTCTTGATGAAAAGCAAAAATTGTACCAATTGGCAATGTTAATAGATTTGGAGTTTCATACGAAATTTTAAGAAATCGAGAGCGTGAATCTGGTTGTCGCCAAGATAGATCTAGAATAGATCCTTGATTTCTTATATTTTCTAAACGGAGATCAAACTCGCCAGTAGCAATCCATTCTCCATTTTTATCTCTACTTGCTCCAAAAATCCCTCCAGCATGACTTTTAAATATCGGATCAAATTCAATAACTGCTGCCACCTTTGTATTTTCATACTTTGCGAATGAAAGTGTCGATGATTTATGTAAAAACGGATAAGCGTATTCAATTGAGCTTAATTGGCGATGAACTTGATTAGCGCTAGAAAGGCCTTTTATTGAGCCAAATAGCCGGTCTAATACCCTATTATTCAAAACATCATCACTAATAAAGTGCAGTGAGTCAATAGGTACAGCTTCGATGAAATGTTTATATGATCCATCTGAATTCAAAATATAATAACTACCCCACTGTCCTTTTGAATAAAGATCATTATAGAGCTTTGATTCAATTTGTTGAGAATTAGCTATGATAAAAGAAAAAATAAATAAATATATTTTAGAAATGGGCACGGATTTCTCCCTGAATTTTAAAAAATTCACTATAACGTAAATTATCCAAATAAAATATTGTTCCATTCAATGATAGAGATCGTCCCAATAAGATGGAAGCCGTGAGATTTGCTTTTATCGTTTTTCCATTGGCAATTCCATTTAGAGATTCAGGTGGCATTTTTGAAGAACCATCTGCAAAAAAATAATCGATATTTCCTTCGAGCCGACCATCTTTACCTATAAACCGTAACCAAGAAGTTTTTAAGCCATATGCGCTTACATTCATTGCTTCATGATCTTCTAAAATAATTTTATCTTTATAGTAGATTAATCGAGAATCCCATTGGAAACGACCTATTTTGTTTTCTTTTAATCCAAATTCAGATGTAAACCCAGATATAGATCGATCAATGATTCTATTATTTTCAGATGTGACGTTAGAATTATGCAAATCCCCTCGAAAGATAAGGTATTTAGAATTTTTAATAAATACTTGTGACTCCCCAACTGACTTGGCATACAACCTTTTCTCCCACCCCCGAGGATCAAGCCCACCAAAGTATGAACGATTTTCATACCACAATCTATGACGGCTAGATTGACCTTTTTCCCGATGAATTATTTCATGTCTTTGTGTACTTTGATATAATTGTACACCGTTTTTACTCAATGAACCCCTCCATCCATATATTGGACCATGAAAATCTAAACGGTGCAAAAATCGATACATAAATGGATTCAGTTTAACATTATTTGTTTTGGATAGGTCAACTAATAAGCGCGTTAACCCATCCATCCGAAAACCGGCTTGATGCTCGCCAGTAAAAACTGTATGTGAAATATAGGCGCCATTTTCATCTTGGATATATTCATTTAATGCTGGATCATATCGATAATTCCCTAAGCCAATTCCCAATGAATCATAAATAATAGCTCTAGTTTCATGTAAAGCATTCTGAGCATTAAGTATTAGATCCATCTTAAGTGGACTGTTTTTAGTTCTATAATTAACCGATCCTCTTAATGAATTAAAACTTTCTTGGTTGCGATCCTTGTTATTTTTTTGGATTCTTTGACGATAAACCCAAGCGTGCCGCCACCCTGATGAATTAGAGGATTTGATATCCATTTGGACATATTGTCCAGATTTAGCTTCTTCCATCAGATAATTATTTTCTTTTAAAAAGATGTAATCATTTCTCTTACCTAATCCTATTGAGGAGAACCAATAACTTTTAGAATAATTAATCCCTATAAGCATATCATCAAATCGATATTCTTTCTCACGCATCTCATGCCCATAAGAAATAAAAGGATTTGCAAAACCTTTTAAAAAGATCAATTTACCATTAACTTCTTGAAAATCAATTTCAGATTGCACTTGATTTAATCTAAGTTTTGCGGTTTTAAGAAATTTACCGTAATAATCCAAATTTAATTCTTGTCGATCTTTTTGAATATTGTTCTGTTCAAATCGAGACAATTGAATTTTACTTTTCAATTCTTGTCCAAGATTGAAACGAGACATCAAGGACAACATAGATTCAGGGGTGTCTTCATTTTGTTTTGATATATCCCAAGATTCATTAAAATTTACCTCTCTATCTCTAGTTAAATTCTTAAACCCCTCAGAATTTTGCCAATACTCTATATTATAGCTCATATCTACTTTGCCAATATTAAATTGACTTTGATCCAAACCTATTCGCAATGCGTTGCCATTTGATTGAGCGTCAGGCCCTTTTGATAAAATATTACTATTTTGCATTGTAAATGCACTCTCAGCAAAAAGTGATGTTCCTTTTCGAAAATTAATATTAGAGTTAAACTGTAATTGCTGATGACTTTCTGGAGCTTTCAAAGTACGGCCAGGGGAATATCGAACAATATTATCATCGGCATCGCTGCTACCAATAAACTCATAATAGATCCGATTTTGCATAGATATCTTTCTTACATATAAACCTTGAGGATCAATACTAAATGTGACAATATATCTATTATTAGATGAAATTGAATTAGGACTATAATAATATATATCTTGTATCAATTCATAATCACCTAAAGAATCTTGAGTGACTCCTGACTGATATACGACATCAATTGATTTAAATGCTGATATCTGGTCACCCGTTAATACTGAACCTATAGTATTATCTTTTTCATTCATGTAAGTCAGGTTATAATTTATTTTTTCATTAAAGTTTCCGCTTATATCTGTCTCTAAATAGTTTGATTTATACGTTGATTCATTATATTGATATTCTATATCAATATCAGAATCAAAATAAATCAAGTGCTTTGGTGTAAATATTAATTCTCCTGAAGTATAATCGATGATATAATCACGATCTTGACCTCTTTTCATTTCAATTCCATTTAGCCATACTGATTCTGAACCCGCTGAAATAATAACATTTCTCATACCATCATTTGATGTTAAAAAATAAGGTCCTTGATGACCATCTCTCCCCTTGATTTCCAACCGATTATATTTACCCTTACTTTGACCAAAAGTAGTACTTACCGTTACATTATCTTTATTGATATTATTTGTTATCCCCACAATATTTTTGTTACCTCTATTATATTTGCCACTTTTATTTGTAATGGTTATATCGCCAGCAAGTAATTCTCCCGAAGGGTGTGAAACTTTTAAAAAGATTTTGTCTAGCTCATCTAAAGATGCTGTCGTTCCATCCGGTTGAATCGGTAAAGTTTCATCAGTAACTATACCTGACACTCGAATTTGGTCATTTAACTTACCTGCGATTTGAAACCGCAACCCTCCGTTTAACATGCCTGTACCTTGGCTACTTATCTCTAATCCTCTAAAGAATGTACCGGATGCATTGATTGGGTAAGAGGGTGCCTTTGCAATAGGAGTTGACTGCTTTAAAGCCATTGAACTTGAATCTTTATTCACAATAATTAGGCTGTCAAGGACAGGCAAATCATTAAGGATGGGGCCAATTTGCTTACCTATAATCATTTTAGTTGAATCTTGTCCCAATAGAGAAGAAACTATTGAAACTAATAGAATATTTTTATTGAGAATTGACAAAATCAAAAATGATTAATTCTGATTTAGTTAATAGATGAAGCTTATTTTTATGAGCAATGGCATCTAAAACAATTAATTCACCAATATTCAAATTAAAGGGATCTTTATCAAAGAATTGAGCCATTCCATCTTTGTTTAGTATTAACCAAGATCCTTCAATCTCAATTATTTTTATGGGGTCATCTATTTTTATCCCAAATCGTCTAATCAATTTTCCTGAGCGAGAAAAAAGATAAAGCTCACTCAAGCAATCAACTAACAACACAAATTGGTCCTTATAATTGAATTCAAAATCAGATATGCATTCGTTATTTATTCCCGCATCTAATAAATCAAGGAATAAATCAAATTGACTAGATAGTGATCTAGTTTTATAAATACTATTGGTCTCTAATGAATAAAAATAAAAATTTTGTCTAGAATCAATAGAAAATAATTGAGGTGAAATCGGCTCATCTTTCTGGAGTGAAAAAGTTTGGACAAAATTCAACTCATTGTCAAATCGAGTAATTTCACTTTTTGTTCCATCTAATATATAATTGTCTAATTGATTTGATAGTAGGTCTACAGGATCAAACAATCCCGACTTATTAGTTCCATAACCACCTCTAAGTTTAACGGAATCTGATGACCATAATCCTATTTGACGACTATCAATATCAAGAAAAATATAACCTTTTGCTGAGTGAGCAAATCTTTCAGGTTTAAAATCAGGTTTTATAACACTTTGGCTAAGATCAAACCTTCCTATCTCTAAGCTAGTTTGAGATGAAACTAATCCAGCAAATAATAAATAAAGAAAAAGCTGCCTATAACTCAGATTAAGATTCCTGACTATGGTAAACAGGGTGCAATAAGAACCAACCCCCAATACCAATCATCACTATAGAGATTAATTGAGCACCCGACATACCCAACAAATATTTTTCATTCACTCTTAAAAATTCAATGAAAAATCTCTCAACGCCGGCCAATATCAAATAAGTAAAAAATAAATTTCCATTTACAATTACAGACGTTCTTTTTTGGTATAAATAATAAAAGATAAAACACCCAAAAATTGTTTCATATATTGGAGTAGGATGAACTGTCAATACACCCGGATCGAAACCTGATAGGTTAACCCATGGATAATAAGTTTGAAATACACTGTAAGTTGATGGTGGTAACCCATTAGGGAGTTCAATCCCCCAGGGCATATGAGTAGGCAAGCCATAGTCGTCACCCACTAAAATACATCCAATTCTACCTACTGCATATCCAAGAATTAATAGAGGAGCAACTATATCAGCGAATTTTAACCAAACAAGATTATTTTTTTTAATTACATAGGTCACTCCTAAAGTTCCCCCCATCAATCCACCAAGGAATACTAGTCCAGCACCAGAAAAAATCATTCCTGTAGGGTCAGCTTTAACCCGATCAAAATTTTCAATAAGATAATAAATTTTAGAGCCTACGATTCCTCCAACTGCAGCTGCAAAAACCATATCACCAGATAAATTCGAATCATAGCCTAATCGCTTAAGATCTTTACTTAGAAAAAAATAACAGAGATAAAATGCCGTCATCAGCATGAAACCATATGAATTGATAACTGGGTGAAAATTGAGCCCAAAAAGATTGATATTCCCAAAATCGTAAATTACTGGATACATTTATAACTTTCCTCCACAATTAGCGCAAAATTTATTTTTTGATTGCACTGATTTACCACAATGAGTACAAAACACTCCCTTTTTATTAACAGTTGTGGACACTCTTTCAACACCAGCTTCTTCTCTTTTTAACTGGATTGAAAACATCCAACCTACTACTATTGCAACAAGGCCTAAAACCACTAGCGGCTGCCATAGGGGTAATTTATGACGTATTGGTGGAGTAATTGAAGAGTTCACTTCTGGAGGGCTACTAATACTTTCATCATTTGACAGTCTATTTTGAAGCACATTGATTGATATATCTCCTGAGGGATTTCTATAACCAAAAGTAACTGTCTTACTTGTATTTACTTTATAATTATTTAAATGAATTCTTTTAAAATTAAGACCATGCTGATCTTGAA
>CAYRYZ010000003.1:66391-70062 GCA_964428745.1 uncultured bacterium
ACTTTATAATTATTTAAATGAATTCTTTTAAAATTAAGACCATGCTGATCTTGAAAGGACTCAGCATCATTCTCAGAAAAAGTAAAACTTTCCGCTACCAATGGCTCTTGGACTATTATATGTGCATCATCAATAGAATGATTTAATCTCAACTCAAAAGATCCTGATCGTTCATCTTTATTCTTCACCAAATCATAGAAAATAAAAAGTCTAAACTTACTTTCAACGACATCTACTTCAATTGAAGAGGCTTTTCCTTCTTTAAGAATTGATAGAGTTTTTACATTAGAATCATTAGAAGGGGTTCCACCCACAAAGAAAACACTATCAGAACTAGATGGGATATTCATTCTTAAAGTTAAAGGAAATTTATTTTCTTTAACTTCAGCATCTACTTCCGCCATTATACCTTCAAAATAATATTCTGGATATATTACTACATCAAAAGAATTAAATGATGAATTCTGGGCATTCAATACGCTTAAGAAAAGTAAAATAAATAAATATTGTCTCATGTGCATTAATCCCCCGTAATGAAGAGTTCAAATTTAGTGATATATAAATTAATAATTACGTTGAAGTCGTGAACTTTGTCAAAACAAATAAATCATAAATCGTATGAGTATATGCAGCAACTCCAAATCCTCTAATAACATAAATAGTTCCTAGGATTATGCCAGCCATGAAACGTATTGAAAATAAACCTATTTGAGGACTATCGCCATAGGGGCCAATAAAATGAAAAATAGAAAAAAGAATAGCAGAAATAAATACTGCCCCTACTTTTTTAGCTAAGTTAGTCCATTGAAATACAAAGCCCAGCACATAGATCATTCCAGTTATCAATATAACTCGGAATACAAATTCTTCATAAATCCCTGCGCCTATGGCGAGAACAAATTGTTGAATTAATATTCCATCTTTTCCAGCCATTAACAGATAGGGAAACCATATCATAGATATTGTTAGCAAGATTGCCCAGCCTATACTCTCAAATAACATGGTCAGCAAATATTCCCCTTTAATTGATGATGTCATAAGTGAATTTTTCTGTCTTAAAAATGCTATAATAAATCCAATAAGAAAAGTACCACTAAATCCATAAACACCATAGACACCAAAGACTTCCATAATTTGACGCATTAGAACATCTGCGCCATTCCTTAATAAAGGTAAGTTGCTTGCGGAAATTGTAAATACACCTATTTCATATATTAAAAATAGCGGCATAGTAAAAATAAAACTGTATAAAGGAGTATGCGTCTCCACCCAATAACTGGAATTTTTCATAAGTTATTCCGAATCAATTTGGAGTACAGCTAAAAGCGCCTCTTGAGGAATCTCAACCTTACCAATTGATTTCATCCTCTTTTTACCTTCTTTTTGTTTTTCCCATAATTTGCGTTTACGCGTAATATCTCCACCATAACATTTTGCTGTCACATTCTTTTTAAGGGCTTTAACAGTAGATCGAGAAATAACCTTAGTCCCTAAAGAAGCCTGAATAGGAACGTCAAACATTTGCCTAGGAATCAATTCTTTTAACTTAGAACACAAAGCTACTCCACGATGGTAAGCATCTTCTGAATGTGTGATAATTGATAAAGCATCTACTGGCTCATTGTTGATCAAAATATCGAGCTTTTTCAAATTACCAAGAACAAAATCTTTCAAATGATAATCAAGAGAAGCATACCCTTTGGTCTTAGATTTTAATTTATCATAAAAATCAAAGATTATCTCTCCAAGAGGCAAGTCATAATGTAGCTGAGCTTTATCAGCCGTTAGGTAATTTGTATTAATGTAAGAGCCTCTTTTTTTCTGACATAAAGTCATAATTCCCCCAATAAATTCTTTAGGAGTAATAATTTCTGCTGATACATGAGGCTCCAGAATAGATTGAATTTCACCAGTGCGAGGCATTTTTGCAGGTGTGTCTACATCAATAACATCGCCATTCTTTAATTCAACTTTATATCTGACATTCGGAGTTGTTGTAACCAAGGATAGGTCAAATTCTCTTTCTAATCTTTCCTGAATAATTTCCATATGAAGAAGACCTAGAAAACCGCATCTAAAGCCGAAACCCAATGCTTCACTAGTCTCAGGCTCAAATAATAAAGAAGCATCATTTAATTTTAATTTTTCTAATGCCAGCCTTAATTGATCATAATCATCAGAGTCTGAAGGATATAATCCAGAGAAAACCATGGGTTTAATCTCTTTAAACCCAGGAAGTGGCTCAGATGCCGCGTTCTCTTTAGTAGTTATTGTATCGCCTGGGAGGATATGAGACACATCTCGAATACTTGCCAATAGATAACCAACATCTCCAGACTTAAGTTCTTTAGCTTGGACTTGTTTTAGAATGAAATGACCAACTTCTGATATATCATATTTAGTATTATGGGCAAAGAATTGTATAGTATCGCTAGGTTTTATAACTCCATCAAATACTCTAACGTATGGAATGGCTCCCTTATAATTATCATGGAGTGAATCAAATATCATTGCTCGAACAGGTTTATCTGAATTATCCTTTGGAGGCGGAATTTTATTTATAATTGCATCAAATATTTCTTTTATACCTATGCCATTTTTAGCGCTTGCACAAATTATTTCATCTTCATCGCATCCTATTAATTCAATCAACTGACCTTTTACTTCATCAATTCTTGCACTATTAAGATCAACCTTATTGATTACAGGAATAATAGTAAGTTCATTCTCAACTGCTAGATAGGTATTACTTACTGTTTGAGCTTCCACACCTTGCGCAGCATCAACCAATAATAGTGCGCCTTCACAAGCTGCAAGTGAACGCGACACTTCATAAGCAAAATCCACATGTCCAGGAGTGTCAATCAAATTAAAAATGTATTTTTCTTTATCCGTGTGTGTATACTTCATCTGAATCGGATGACTTTTGATTGTAATCCCTCTTTCTCTTTCAAGGTCCATACTATCCAATACTTGCGCTTTCATATCTTTTTTAGCTAGCGTTTTTGTTTCTTCAAGCAACCTATCAGCTAAGGTAGATTTGCCATGATCAATATGAGCAATAATACAAAAATTGCGTATTTGTGATGTAGTCATATCTTAAAATTACTTCGTCCTGTGACCAAAGAACGATTCAAAAATTGAGTATTTTCCCAACAATCGTTGTAACTTTATCTTAAATGGACACCACAAAGAAGGAATAATGAAAAAGATAATATTATTGTTAAGCATGATCCTATTTGCATGCCAAGAAAAAAAAGATGAAAATAATAGCATTTTTATTGGTACCTGGAAAGTAGTAGAAATGGGGAAATATCAAATATCTACTTGTACTGGGACTATTGATGATGATGAATTCCGAGGATTTAAAGGCAAAGGTGGCACTATTTCGTTAGAAATCAGAGATGATGGTACAGGCAGTGAGATAATAACTGGTCCAGATGCAAGCAAAACGGATTTTATATGGGAAGAGGTTGGAGAACTTTTTTGTTTTAAAGAATATTGTTTAAAATATGAAATGGCTCCAAATAATAGATCTTTCAAAATAAATATGATTGCTGAGCCATACTGTTTGGATGAAGACAATGAGGTAACTGAGCACACCGCAAGAAAAGCATGTGAAGATGCCAGTACTAGTAACGAATGGGTTCCTAAAGTATGCAATATGGTAA
>CAYRYZ010000003.1:70162-71269 GCA_964428745.1 uncultured bacterium
ATGGAATTTGCTTCAAATGGCAAAGGTATATATACATTGAGTTTTATGGGTGAGAGTCAAGAGGTTGCCATGACTTGGAATTCAAACAGTTCACAGATCTGTATGTATGGGACACAATGCTTCAACTATAAAATTAATGGTTCAAATAAATTTATTTTAGATACTCTAAGCGATGCTAACTGTGAAGATGATAATGGCAATGAAACCAACCATAATGATCAATCTTCATGTGAATCAGCCGGAAATATGTGGAATCCCCCCAGTTGTCAAATGCAGGAATACACAAAGAAATAATTAGTTTAATTTTATTTAATAATTGAGGAGTCCAATAATGAAAAAACACTATTCTCAGTAATATTCATATCGATGGCTTCCTCTACGCTAGCCTTTGGCCTTATTGCTGCTATGATTTAATAAAATTATTAGTTAGGCTTCACCATCAAACTTAACTGATACTAACTTTGAAACACCTTTTTGTTCCATAGTGACTCCATATAAATAATCGGCTATTTCCATCGTGAGTTTGTTATGAGTTACAATAATAAACTGTGTATCATCAGCAAATTCATTTAATACACGTTTAAACTTTTGAATATTTACATCATCTAAAGGTGCATCAACTTCATCTAAAATACAATACGGGCTTGGTTTATATTGATAAATGGCAAATAGTAATGCTATTGCTGTTAAAGACTTCTCACCAGCCGACAACATCCTTAAACCTTGATTTTTTTTCCCAGGTGGCCGTGCCATAATAGCAATATCTGATTCGAGGGGGTCTGGATCTCCAATGAGTTCCAAAGAAGCTGTGCCACCTTCAAAAAATAATCCAAATAATTTTCCAAAATTCAATTTAATCTGATCAAATGTTTCTTGAAACTTTTTACGAGCTACCTTATCTATCTTTTGGATCGTTTCTCTTAAATTGTCTTCAGAAGTGACAAGGTCTGCACATTGCTCAATAAGTATATCAAGACGTGATTGAGCATCCTCAATCTCATCTTGTACTGCCATATTAATTGGTCCAATACTTTCAACACTTCTTTGAATTTTTTCTATTCTTAACTCCAAATCATCAGCATCTTCATCAACGATAAGGTTTTGAGG
>CAYRYZ010000004.1:0-16405 GCA_964428745.1 uncultured bacterium
ATTGTAATCGGCTTAATATGGATAATGGCGGCAATGATGATCATACTCGGAATTATACCGGGTTTCCTTTTGGAAATCACAGCTTATGACAGTTTTGGTTAATCGCCACAGATTATCTTTTTTTTCAAAAGCCCAACTTATGTTGGGTTTTCTTATTTCTTTGATTATTTCTTGCTCAAGAATTGATTCTGTAGAAGAAATTAGTGGTACAGCTTGGGGAACATCTTATTCGATAGAAATTGTAAAAGAAGCAAAGGTTGAAATGGATATACTTTCTATTAAAACGGGTATTGATTCTATAATAAATACAATAGATGAACAGATGTCTACATATAGATTGAATAGCGAGATTTCATTGTTTAATCAAATGCCTATCGGTTCAGTAATAAAAATTTCTTCAGGTTTTGCAGAAGTGTTAAATAGATCTATTTATTGGAGCGAATTAACATCAAAAGCTTTTGATGTTACAGTTTTCCCAATGGTTTTGTTTTGGAGAAAAGGTAAAAAAGATCGCGAATATGATGATGTTTGGGAACCACCAACAGACTTTGATGTATTTATGGAAATGTCAAGAGTGGGTTCAAACAAGATCAGGTTGAATGGACTGAATCTATCCAAATCAACAAAAGGTCAAATGCTTGATGTTAATGCTATTGCAAAAGGGTGGGGTGTTGACCAAGTTTTTGAATATTTGATATCTAAAGGTTCATCAAGGTTTATGGTAGAAATTGGTGGAGAGGTTCGAGTAATTGGAAGAAACAATAAAGGACACAAATGGAAAATTGGAATAGATAGACCAGTTATAGGAAATCAGCCTGGAGATGATATTCTTGCTGTGATTGCTTTAGATAATAAAGCTATGGCTACATCAGGTAATTATAGAAATTTTTTCGAATTTGATGGCAAAGAATATTCACATATAGTTGATCCTAGAAACGGCCATGCATTACAATCGTCTATTTCATCAGTTTCTGTAATTGGGCCAACCTGCATGGATGTAGATGCACTTGCTACAGCGTTAAACGTTATGTCATTAGATAAAGGTAAGGATTTAATCGATTCTTTAGATGGATTTGAAGCTTATTGGATAATCAAAGATTCTGAGGGGCAATTCAAAACAGAATCTTCAAATTATATGCCAATAGTTAGTGGTTCATAGCTTTGGTTTTTGTGAAGGATCATCGCAGGTACCACCTTTAAGGCAAATGCAATCACTTAATACGCCACCACAGGATCCTTGTAGAGGTTTGCGGTTAAATAGTACTCCAATAGACATTCCAAGAATAGCAATGCCAATGACTAGAATTGCTAAAAATAATTGCATCATTAAAATTACGATAAAATAAATATAGAAAACCGTTATCAAAAATTAGGATGATTAATTAGATACAATTAATATTGATATATAAGAATGGAATAATAATACTATGATTAATGGAAATATGAAGAAAATATTATTGCCACTATTGCTGCCTACAGGGTTTGCCCCTGTTTTATCCGTTCTAAAGCCGACAGTGTACAGAAAAGGCGGTTTGTAGCGTTATGAGAACCGTGTTGATGGGTCTAGTATTTTTTGGTATATGGCTACTATGGTCGGGACATTATTCGTTCGATCATACGCTGGTTTTTGTTCTGGGCGCGGTTTCCTGCGCGGCTGTAGTATTTATTATTAAACGGGCGCGGATTGACGATGCGGAAGGGCACCCCATTCACCTCTTTGGCAGGGCACTAGTTTACTGGCCCTGGCTGATTTGGGCGATTGTGAAAGCTAATATCGATGTGACTCTTCGCATTTTAAAGCCCGGTTTGCCCATCAGTCCAACTTTGGTGAAGGTGCGACCTTCCCAGAAAACCGATCTGGGACGGGTAATTTATGCAAACTCTATTACGCTGACACCCGGTACAGTTTCGGTGGAGATGGATGAAGATACAATTGTTGTGCACGCCATTTCGCGTGAGGGCACTGAGGAATTGAAGGACGGTGATATGGATCGGCGCGTAACAGCTATGGAAGGGCAAAGCTGATGCTTACCATCACAATGATTGCAATTTTAATTACGATGTCGCTGGCTCTTTTAAGAGCACTGCTGGGACCAACGGTTTATGACCGGATTCTGGCGGTAAATATGTTCGGTACCAAGACGGTACTGTTTATTGCGGTGATCGGGTTTTTGACGGGTCGACCTGAGTTTTTAGATCTAGCCTTGGTTTATGTGTTGATCAATTTTATTGGAACGATTGCTGTGTTGAAATTTGTGCAGTATGGCGATCTGGGTAAAAGCGATGATGCTCAGAGTAGGGCGCAATCATAATGGGTGCTTTCGTAGACATTCTAAGTTGGGTCTCTTTGCTTCTAGGGTCATTTTTCTGTATTGTTGGCGGCCTTGGGCTGATACGGCTGCCTGATTTTTATAGCCGGATGCACGGTGGGGGAATTACTGATACACTGGGTGCCGGACTGGTTTTGGTGGGGTTGATGATTCAAGGAGGACTGAGCTTGATAACGGTGAAGTTGATTTTGATTCTTTTTTTTGCTCTAATGGCCAGCCCAACAGCAACCCATGCTGTGGCAAAGGCTGCCTTTTCTTCGGGGTTGAAACCCCAGATTGACGATGAGGACAGCGATTCATGATTGAACTGCTGAATGTGGTACTGCTAACCTTTATGGTCATTGTGGCTCTGGCCGCTGTCTGGCTGAGAAATCTGTTTGCATCAGTGATGATGATGGGAATTTTCAGCGTGCTGTCCGCTTGTACCTTTGTGGTCCTGGATGCGGTGGATGTGGCTTTTACTGAGGCGGCTGTGGGCGCTGGGATTTCAACGGTACTGATGATAGGGACGCTGGCCCTTACGACACGGGATGAGAAGACTCCTGTCCGGTGGTCAGTACTTCCTCTGATGGTAGTGCTAATTACAGGGGCTGTGTTGGTATACGGGACGAAGGATATGCCTCGGTACGGCGATCCAAGCGCACCTGTCCACGAGCATGTGGCGCCGCGCTATATCAACGATTCGCCAGCTGAAATTGGGATTCCTAATATGGTAACATCGGTTCTGGCCAGCTATCGAGGGTACGATACTCTGGGCGAGACGACGGTAATTTTTACGGCCGGTATCGGAGTACTGCTGCTTCTGGGTGGCTACCGAAATCGAAAGCGCCAGGAGGATGAGTTTTGAGAAATCAGATGATTCCACGGGTGATCGCCAAGTTTTTTATTCCGATGATTTTGCTGTTTGGTCTTTATGTGCAGTTTCACGGAGATTTTGGACCGGGTGGTGGGTTCCAGGCCGGCGTGATTTTTGCAGCAGCATTTGTTCTATATGCCCTGATTTACGGATTGGATGAAGCTAAGAAAGTTGCCCGGCCGGCTGTGGTTGAAGCCCTAGTGGCTCTGGGTGTCTTGATTTATGCAGGTACTGGCGTCGTGAGTCTGTTGAAGGGCGGAAAGTACCTGGATTATAATGTGCTGGCACATGATCCGATACACGGCCAGCACCTAGGTATTTTGATTGTGGAGCTGGGTGTGGGAGTTACCGTTGCCGCTGTGATGATTACAATATTTTTTGCTTTTGCTGGTCGAGCTCAATCCGAATGAATCCTGGTCTTTATAACTACTGGATAGTGATTGTGTTGATGATGATCGGCTTTTATGCGACCATCGCACGTGGAAATTTGATTAAGAAGATTATCGGGTTGAATATTTTTCAGACTTCGGTTTTTTACCTTTATATCAGTATGGGAAAGGTCTCGGGAGGTACGGCCCCTATTGTAGGTGATGGAATTACCAGTTATTCGAACCCGCTACCCCACGTGCTAATTCTGACCGCAATTGTGGTGGGTGTTGCCACTACTGCCTTGGGGTTGGCGCTTGTGGTGCGTATTAATGAAGCCTACGGCACAATTGAAGAGGACGATATCTTCAGCCAGGATCAGGCGAGTTAATGACTGAACACCTTCCCATTTTACAAATTATTGTGCCACTTATCTCGGCTCCAGTATGTGTGTTACTGCGTCGCAAGATGCTCACTTGGGCGTTTTCTCTGATGGTGAGCTTGGCGGTCCTTTGTATGGCTGCGATGCTACTGCAGCAGGTGCTAGAGAGTGGTCCCATTTCTTATGCTCTGGGCAACTGGAGCGCACCCTGGGGTATTGAATACCGAGTTGATGTGGTCAATGCGTTTGTGCTGTTGCTGGTGTCGATTATTGGGGCAGTGGTTCTTTTGTATGCGCCCTCTAGTGTGGCGAAGGAAATTCCTCACGATCGCCACTACTTGTTTTATACGGCTTATTTGCTTTGTTTAACCGGATTGCTGGGAATTACGATTACCGGCGATGCGTTTAATGTGTTTGTCTTTTTAGAAATTTCCGCCTTGTCATCCTATATGCTAATCAGCCTTGGGGAGGATCGCCGAGCACTTACGGCGGCATATCAATACTTGGTGATGGGGACGATTGGAGCCACGTTTATTTTGATCGGGATCGGACTGATGTATATGATGACGGGAACGCTGAATATGGCCGATCTGTCATCCCGACTGCCTTCGATGCACGGGTCTCGGACTATTCTGGTGGCGTTTGCTTTTTTGATCGTTGGGATGAGTCTGAAGCTGGCATTATTCCCGCTGCATATGTGGCTGCCCAATGCCTATTGTTATGCACCTTCGGTGGTTACGGCGTTTCTGGCGTCTACAGCAACCAAGGTGTCAATTTATGTTTTTTTGCGATTTGTGTTTACCATTTTTGGGGTTGATTTTGCATTTGAAAATCTGAACCTGAGCACGTTTTTGCTTCCGCTTTCCTTAATCGGTATTTTTGTGGCATCAACAGTGGCCATTTTTCAGACCGATATCAAGCGCCTGTTGGCCTACTCTAGCATTGCCCAAATAGGGTATATTATGTTAGGCGTTGGGCTTGTGTCGGCAACCAGCTTAACTGGAAGCATTGTACATTTGTTTAACCACGCTATGATGAAGGGGGGGCTGTTTTTGGCTGTCGGATGTATTATGCTTCGCATCGGATCGGTTGATCTTGCGGATTGGCAGGGTCTTGGCCGGCGGATGCCAGTGACGATGGCGGCGTTTGTACTTTGTGGGTTGAGTTTGATCGGGGTGCCGATGACGGTTGGGTTTGTCAGCAAGTGGTATCTTATTTTGGCGGCATTAGAACAAGGACTGTGGCCAGTTGCTTTATTGGTACTGATGAGTTCACTGCTAGCCGTGATTTATATTTGGCGGGTGGTGGAGACGGCGTATTTCCAGGCTCCCGCTGATGGCGCTGCCAAGGTGAAGGAAGCACCTTTTCTGATGCAGGTGTCGATGTGGATTTTGACAGGAGCGACCCTGTTTTTTGGGGTGTCGACCTCACTGACCGTTGGGGTAGCTCAACGGGCAGCTGAATGGCTCTTGGGAGGTTCGCAATGAATCCGTCAACCGCTATTCTGGTAGCGCTTGTTCTGCCTATGCTAGGTGCACTTTTGATTTCCCTCACTGGTAGCCGACCTAATTTGCGGGAATCTGTGACTCTGGCGACTGGCGGGATTTTGTTCTTGGTGGTTGCATCTATTCTCCCAAGTGTTCTGGATGGTGGACGGCCCGAAGTAGAAGTACTGGAAGTAATGCCCGGACTGGCACTGGCGTTTAAGGTGGAGCCCCTTGGAATGCTATTTAGCCTTGTGGCTTCGGGGCTTTGGATTGTGACCTCTCTGTATGCGATTGGGTATATGCGGGGACACCACGAGAAGAATCAGACCCGATTTTATGTATTTTTTGCCGTGGCCATTTCTGCGGCTTTGGGCGTGGCTTTTGCCCGGAATATGTTCACGCTGTTTATTTTTTACGAGATGCTGACGTTGTCGACGTACCCGCTGGTGACCCACCATCGATCTGAAGATGCGAAACGGTCTGGGCGTATATATATGGGGATTTTGATGAGTACGTCAATCGGGCTCTTACTGCTGGGTATGATATGGACCTGGCATTTGACAGGTACGTTGGAATTTACACCGGGCGGGATTTTGGAAGGCAAGGCCAGTTCAACTATTATTGGAGTGCTGCTGGCCCTGTATGCGTTTGGCACTGGAAAGGCTGCCCTTATGCCTTTCCATCGCTGGCTTCCTGCGGCAATGGTTGCGCCCACTCCGGTGAGCGCGCTGCTGCACGCCGTAGCAGTTGTGAAGGCGGGGGTGTTTACGGTTATGAAAGTGGTTGTTTATCTTTTTGGCACAGACCTCCTAAGTAGTACGGGGCTGAGTATTTGGCTGATGTATGTGGCGGGGGCTACGATTTTGATTGGCTCTCTGGTGGCGCTAACCAAAGATAATTTGAAAGCTCGGTTGGCTTATTCCACCATTAGTCAGCTGTCATATATTGTTCTGGGAGCCGCTCTAGCTAACGATTGGGGGGTAATTGGAGGTAGCATGCATATTGCGATGCATGCGGTAGGTAAAATTACGCTGTTTTTCTGCGCTGGAGCCATTATGGTGGCCTCGCACAAGACTGAGATCAGTGACATGGCAGGTATAGGGAGAACGATGCCGGTGACTATGGTTGCCTTTTTTATTGGGGCCGTGAGCGTGATCGGGCTGCCTCCTATGGGCGGTTCGTGGAGCAAGTGGTACTTGGCGCTGGGAGCAGCAGATGCGCACCAGAATATTTTGGTGGCAGTGTTGATGATTAGTTCGCTTTTAAATATTGCCTATTTAATGCCTATTGTGGCGCGGGCTTTTTTTATCGCTCCCAACGAACCACCTGAACATGAGGGTATTCACGAGGCTCCTGTGCTTTGTGTGGTGGCGCTGTGTTTGACGGCGGCCGGGTGTGTGGGGCTGTTTTTCTATGCCGGGGATTTGTATCGACTACTAATGCCGATTGTGCAACCATAGTGAATTATCAAATGGATAAAGAAAAAAAATACTGGCTGGACGAACCTCGAAATATCGATAAGATTTGCTGGGCTCTTTATGTAGTGTGCGCGTTTCTGGTTCTGGGAGATTTGTTTTATCACAAGCATTCTCATTTTCCCATAGAAGACTGGTTCGGGTTTTATGGATTTTACGGATTTGTGGCCTGTGTCTCACTGGTGCTGGCCGCCAAGGTGCTGCGCAAAATAATCGGACGTGAAGAAGATTATTATGATTGAACACATTCCTCCTGCCATAATTTTGATACTGGGCGCCCTGCTAGTTCCCCTGTTGCGTGGTCCTGTGAAAGCAGGTTATATGTTGCTTTTGCCGGTACTGAGCCTCTGGCATTTATGGAGTATTCCACCGGGTGAATACTGGCAGCTGACACTATTTGACTACAGTCTGACAATGCTTCGGATTGATAGACTAAGTATGGTGTTCGGGACGATTTTTCATATTGCGGCGTTTATAAATGTGATTTATGCCTTGCATGTAAAAGATGATACTCAGCATGTGGCCGGGCTGATTTATGTGGGCAGCGCTATTGGGGCGGTGTTCGCCGGCGATTTGATTTCTCTGTTTGTGTACTGGGAACTTACCGCCATTTCTTCGGTGTTTTTGATCTGGTGCCGCCGAACCGAACGGGCTTATGCAGCCGGGATGCGATATTTGATTATCCAGGTGGGCTCGGGAGTACTGCTGCTGGCCGGCGCGCTGCTTCATTGGCATGAGACGGGGTCAATTGCGTTTAATTATCTGGGGTTAAACGGGCTGGGAAACACGTTAATTTTTCTGGCATTTGGGATTAAGTGCGCCTTTCCTTTGCTACACAATTGGCTGGAAGATGCATACCCGGAAGCAACGGTGACCGGCACGGTGTTTTTAAGTGCCTTTACCACCAAGTTGGCGGTTTATACGCTGGCACGAGGGTTTCCGGGCACAGAGATTTTGATTCCAATTGGGGCGCTGATGACGGCGTTTCCCATCTTTTTTGCGGTTATTGAAAACGACCTGAGGCGGGTGTTGGCATACAGTTTGAACAACCAGCTGGGATTTATGGTGGTCGGAGTGGGCATCGGGACGGAGTTGTCTCTGAATGGTACAGCGGCCCACGCATTTTCGCATATTCTTTACAAAGCGCTCCTGTTTATGTCTATGGGGGCCGTACTGCACCGAACGGGTAAGATTAATGGATCAGAACTGGGGGGACTGTACAAGTCGATGCCTTTTACGATGGTGTGCTGCGTGATCGGAGCGGCTTCGATTTCTGCATTTCCCCTGTTCAGTGGGTTTATCAGCAAGTCACTTGTGGTGACGGCCACGGCAAACGGACATTATACGATAACATGGTTGGTGCTACTATTTGCTTCGGCAGGAGTGTTTCACCATTCGGGGATTAAAATTCCGTTTTTTGCCTTTTTTGGCCACGATTCTGGTATTCGGTGCAAGGAAGCACCTCTGAATATGTGTATTGCAATGGGGCTGGCTGCAGCGATGTGCATTTTAATTGGCGTTTTTCCACAGCCTCTTTATGATATTTTGCCCTATGCTGTGGATTACAAACCGTATACGACCCCCCATGTGATGACCCAGTTGCAACTTTTGATCTGGTCTGCACTGGCTTTTACATTTTTGAAGCGGACGGGAATTTATCCTCCGGAACTTCGGTCTGTAAATCTAGATACCGATTGGGTATACCGACGCTTCCTTCCTGGGTTTGTATCGGCCGTATTACGAGTAGGTGCTCCTATACAGGATCGCTTTTTTTCCGGTTCCAAAGCCCTGGCGGTATCTCTGATCGGTGGGGTTCGTTCGTTCCACAGTTCGCAGGGTGTTTTCGGGCGGACTTGGCTGACGGGCAACAGCGTGCTTCTGGTGGCGATTTTTCTGGCAGTTTACCTGCTGTTTTATTTTTAATTCCACTGTTTATCATGATCAGTATTATATTCTTTTAACCTATGAGAATTTCAAAAGTTACAACGAAAACAGGCGATAAAGGTGAGACAGGACTAGGAGATGGTTCTCGTGTATCCAAGTCTCACCCACTTGTTTGGTTTTTAGGTGAAATTGATGAATTGAATTCATATTTGGGCCTAGCCATCTCTTCGTGCAGCCAAGATACAATAGTGCTCGAACTTCAATCCATTCAGCAGGATCTTTTCAATATGGGTGGTGAAGCTTCCATGCCTAAGGACGAAATGAAATTATTAACTAAAGACAGGGTTTCTTTCTTAGAAGATCGTATTGAAAACATAAATGAGAAACTCCCTCCTTTAGAGGAGTTTATTCTCCCGGGAGGTGATGAGTTTTGTTCAAGAATTCATGTTCTGAGAGCTATTTGTAGACGGGTAGAGCGATATTGTGTACAAGCAAAGGAAGAAGGTATAGAAATCAGATATTGGTTACTCTATTTAAATCGATTAAGCGATTATTTTTTTGTTTTATCTAGGCATTTTTCTTTAGAAGATGGCGAAGATGAGATCCATTGGGATCGAAATAAATAATCCTTTCTATATTTAGTTTTAATCTCTAAAAATAACCTAAATTCTTTGTCGCACTAAAATAAAATAATGCTCGACTGGAAATTACTATATCAAAAGATTGAATCTGCAGAAAGAATTCTGTTATCTACACACGAGAATCCTGATGGTGATGGATTGGGTAGTGCTTATGCCATGTACCACCATCTCAATAACTTAAAAAAAGACTGCCGAGTCATTCATATTTCAGAATTGCCTTCGGAATACAGTTTCTTCAATAACGATAATGCAATCGAAACATATGATTCTGAAACTCATGATGATTGGATATCAAATATTGATTTGGCGTTAATTTTTGATGTTGGTGATTTTCGTCGTCTGAGAGATATAGGTGAAGTGCTCGTAGATAATAGAAAACATGTTATCAATATTGACCATCATCCTGATCTTAGTGATGGGAGGTTCGCAGAAAATTTCATCAATATAGATGCAGCTGCAACGGGTGAAATGGTATATGATTACCTGAAAACAATTAATGTCGATTTAACTAAGCCTATGGCTGAGGGTATTTACACAGCTGTTATGACTGATACAGGTTCATTTTGTTATAGTAATACAAACCAGAAATGTCATCAGATCGCAATTGAATCAATAGATTTAGATGTAAATACATCCAAAATTTATCAAACTGTATATGAAAATCGTTCTCCAGCCCAAGTAGCACTTCTTGGCGAACTTTTACATAATTTGGATTACGATTCAAATGGTGAATTAGCATGGTTTTCAATTGATCAAGAGATGTTAAAAAAGGTTGGTGCAAAAAATAAAGATGTTGATGGATTTACAGATTTTGTTCGGACAATAAAAGGCGTTGAAATAGCAATAATGTTTTTTGAACTCAACTCAAATACGATACGAATTAATTTTCGATCTAAAGGGAAATATGTTATTAATGGAATAGCAAAATCTTTTAGTGGAGGGGGGCATAAGTTTGCAGCTGGCGCCTTAGCAAAAGGAAATCTCCAAATAATTGTCTCAAAAGTATTGGAAAAGACAAAAGAATCAATTCTATTCCAAAATGGAAATAGTAAATGAAGATTTTTTTGGCAAAAGATGCTGGATACTGTTTTGGAGTCCGCGATGCTGTAAACTTAGCATATGAGAGCGCTGAAAAGTATGGTGATGTATATATGCTTGGAGACATAGTCCATAATGAAAACGTAATAAAAGATTTAAATCAAGCTGGCGCCAAAGTAGTTAGTAGTTTAGATGAGGTCCCTGATGGAAAACCTATATTATTTAGAGCCCATGGAACTCCAATAGAAACTTGGAGTGATGCCGATAAAAATAATATGAATATTATCGATGCTACTTGCCCATTAGTTAAAGAAATATATGAAGAAGTTGTCAAATTTGCTAAAGAAGGAAGAAAGATTATTATTATTGGAGATCATGGTCATGATGAAGTTGTAGGAATTTCGAGCCAAGTTGACAATACGATAATTGTTTCAAACACGGATGAAGCAATGAAATTGAGAAAAATGAAACGTGTTGGTGTAGTTACACAATCCACTCAAACTATCGAGAATGTCCAAGCAATTATTAATATACTTATGACAAAAGTTTTTGATTTAAGATTTGTAAATACGATTTGTTTTCCAACAAAGCGGAACCAGAACCAAATAAAAGAGTTATCTAAAGAATGTGATGTAATGATTGTAATTGGTTCTTTTACAAGTGCAAATTCGAAACGATTAACTTTATTGGCTCAAGAGATAAATAAAAAAACTTTCCAGGTTACTTGTGCTGAAGAAATAAAGCCAAAATGGTTTGATGGAGCGAACTCTGTTGGCCTATCAGCTGGCGCGAGCACACCTGATAGTATTATAAATGAAGTTTTAAAAAGGCTCAAAAGTATAAATAAAAATTCTAAGGAGATGATTTATGGCTAAAAAAGGATCATTTGAAGTAAAAGTTGGCCTGGCGGAAATGCTAAAAGGTGGAGTTATTATGGATGTTATGAATGCAGAACAAGCAAAGATTTCTGAAGATGCTGGAGCTGTTGCAGTCATGGCTTTAGAACGAATACCTTCTGAAATAAGAAAGCACGGTGGAATTTCACGAGCAAGCGATCCACAAATGATTAAAGATATTCAAAGTTCAGTATCAATTCCAGTAATGGCAAAAGTAAGGATTGGTCATTTTGCAGAAGCTCAAATACTCGAAGCATTAGAAGTTGATTTTGTTGATGAGAGTGAAGTCTTAACTCCTGCAGATGAACACAACCATATTTGGAAACATAATTTTAAAGTACCATTTGTATGTGGATGTAGAAACTTGGGTGAAGCACTAAGGCGTGTAGGTGAAGGCGCAGCGATGATAAGAACCAAAGGGGAAGCTGGTAGTGGGAATATTGTTGAAGCAGTACGGCATATGCGTCAAGTTCAGAGTGATATAAAAAAATTAACCGTTATGAACCAAGATGAACTAATGGCTGTAGCAAAGGAAATGGGAGCTCCATTTACGCTAGTAGAACAAGTAGCAAAATTAGGTAAGCTTCCGGTGCCAAATTTTGCAGCAGGTGGTATTGCAACACCTGCAGATGCATCTTTAATGATGCAGTTGGGCGCAGAAACTGTATTTGTAGGCTCTGGTATTTTTGCCAGTGAAGATCCAGCTCCACGCGCAAAAGCGATTGTTGATTCTGTTGCATATTATAAAGATGCGGCAAAATTAGTAGAGATTTCTACTGGTTTAAAATCAGCGATGAAAGGCTTGGATATGTCAGAAATCCCTGAAGGTGAACGCTTGCAAGAAAGAGGATGGTAGTTAATAGAAATTACATATGATTGGTGTCCTAGCACTTCAAGGAGATTATTCAAAGCACCTCGAAATATTAGAGAAATTAAAAATATCTTCGTGTGAGATTCGTTATCCTCATCAATTGAATGAGATTAATGGTCTCATAATTCCTGGAGGTGAATCAACAACAATGACTGATTTAATTGAACGTAATGATCTGCATAACAATATTATTACATTTTCTAATGAAAATCCAATTCTTGGAACATGTGCTGGATTAATTATGATGTCAAGATCTGTAAATGACAATAGAGTGAAATCATTAAATATTCTAGATATTGAAGTGGATCGAAATGCTTATGGAAGACAGGTAAATTCATTTACAGATAAATTGTCAATTTATATTGAAGGAATATCAAAAAATATTACAGCAACATTTATTAGAGCGCCAAAGATTAATAAGATGGGTAAAGAAATTGAAATAATATCTAGTTATAACAATGAACCCGTTGCTGTAAAACAAGGAATTCATATGGGCTTAGCCTTTCATCCGGAACTAGATGGGATAACTCTATTCCATGAATTTATTTTTGTTAAACAGCTCAATAAAAAATCCCATGCAGCTTAAGTTATTACCAAATATAGAATCTCCAGAAGATATTCGTAAATACTCTATTGAGGAGCTAAATAAACTAGTTGATGAATTACGCCACCATACTATTGAAACAATTAGTAGAATAGGTGGTCATCTTGCTCCAACGTTAGGTGTTATTGAACTTACGGTAGCGCTACATAAAGTTTTTGAAACACCTAAAGATAAAATCATTTGGGATGTTGGTCATCAAGGTTATGCGCATAAACTATTAACAGGTCGCTTTAATCAGTTCTCTTCAATCAGGCAATTTGGCGGACTAAGCGGATTTTTAAAACGTTCCGAGAGTGATTATGATGTGTTCGGAGCAGGGCATGCATCGACTTCTATCTCGGCGGCTACGGGTATTGCTCAATCGCGAAAACATTCCGGTAAAAAATTTCGCGTAGTTTCAGTTATAGGAGATGGATCTATGACTGGTGGATTAGCATTTGAAGCACTAAATAATGCTGGCGCTCTAAAAACTCCAATGATTGTTATTCTCAATGATAATGAAATGTCTATTAGCCCTAACGTTGGTGCTTTAAATACATATTTAACTAAAATAGTAACCAATCCTATGTATAATCACATAAGGGAGGAAATTTGGAATCTTTCAGGGAAATTACCATTTGGTAAAAAAAAGGCGCGAACAGTCCTTCATCGCGTTGAAGATAGTTTAAAATCACTCTTGGTACCTGGTATGCTTTTTGAGGAACTTGGCTTTCGCTATATTGGTCCTATTGATGGCCATAATCTTAAAGATTTAATCGATACATTTGAAAAGATCAAAGATGTAAAATCACCAATGCTATTACATGTTCTAACAAAAAAAGGAAAGGGCATGGCTAACGTTAAAGAAGATAAATATCATTCTGATGCTGTGAAATATCATGCTGTAAAGCCAAATGGTAAAGTTTCAAATAATAAAGCTGATACTGCACCAGTATTTCAAGATGTTTTTGGTTCTCTTGCATCTGAGGTAGCTAGAAATCGCAAAGATACTGTTTGTATTACTGCCGCTATGAGAGAAGGGACAGGACTGGTTCAATACGCAAAAGAATTTCCTAAACGGTACTATGATGTGGGAATCGCTGAAGGACATGCTGTCACATTTGCCGCTGGATTGGCAACAGAAAATATTCGTCCTATTGTTGCCATTTATTCAACTTTTTTGCAGAGAGCTTTTGATCATATTATTCATGATGCTGCAATCCAACACTTGCCAGTTGTTTTTTGTATGGATCGAGCTGGAATAGCCGGAGAAGACGGTCCAACACATCATGGAGCATTGGATATCGCTTATTTGAAATGTATTCAGGATATGATAGTTACTGCACCTAAAGACGGTAATGAATTGCGTCATTTACTTTATACGGGTTTAGATTATAAGGAAGGTCCTTTTGCTATCCGATATCCAAAAGCTTCCTCTATTAATTTTGATAAATTAGGACAAGCTGAATTACTTCCAATTGGAAGTTGGGAAGTCCTTAGGCAAGGTCAAGAAACAGTTATCCTTGCCGTTGGTCCTCAAGTTTATGAAGCATTAAATGCTGCAAAAAATTTAGAACTTAGTGGAATTAACTGTGAAGTCGTTAATTGCCGATTCATCAAACCCATGGATCAAGATTATTTACACAATGTTATTAAAAGGTTTAAAAATGTAGTTACAGTAGAAGAAGGAGTGGCCAGTGGTGGTTTTGGCGAAAGTGTTGCCTCATGGTTATCGATCAATGGATTTAAAGGTGATATTAAAACTATTGCATTACCTGATAAATTTGTAGAGCATGGACCAAGAAAATTACTTTTAGATAAGTATGGTGTAAGCCAAGAAGGAATTGAATCACTATTGATTGCAAAAGATTCTAATGTGGGAACTGAAGTCACCGAGAGCTATAAATGAACTCTGTTACGCTTGTAGTTATTGGTTTTGCAGCCTTTTTTCTAGGCTACAAATTTTATTCTCGGTATTTGGGCAATCAAATCTACAATATTAATGATGAAAAAACAGTGCTCCCTTCATCGTTATTCGAAGATGGGATTGATTATATTCCTACAAAAAAACATATTTTATTTGGCCATCATTTCACATCTATTGCTGGTGCTGCTCCTATAATTGGTCCTTGTGTCGCTGCTTATTGGGGTTGGTTACCAGCTTTATTATGGATATTAATAGGAACTGTATTTATGGGGGCCGCGCATGATTTTGGCGCTTTAGTCACTAGTGTCAAAGAGAAAGGTCGTAGTATTGCAGATATTGCTTCAACAACAATCAGTCACCGCGCGAGAATGATGTTTTTAATTTTTGTGATATTATTAGTTTGGCTAATATTAGCTGTCTTTGCAATGGCTATAGCTGATCTCTTTGTTAGTGTTCCAACATCTGTAATCCCAATTAACGTCCAAATTATTATTGCTATAGCAATGGGTTTTCTTATTTATAAGAAGAAAATTGAAAGTTTTTTCCCTTCATTAATTGCTCTGGGCCTTTTATACTTTTTTGTTTGGGTAGGAACTACTTCGCCAGTTGATTTCACTCATACAATGACAACACAAAATGCAAAAAATCTTTGGATTATCTTATTATTTATTTATTCTGCTATTGCGAGTTTGTTACCTGTTTGGACTCTTTTACAGCCTAGAGATTATATTAATAGTCATCAGTTATTTGTTGGTCTTGGTTTATTATTTTTAGGTATTTTTATTGCTCACCCCGAAGTAGATGCACCTGCACTGCGTTCTTTATCTGAGCCAGGAACGCCGGGTCTATTTCCATTACTCTTTGTAACGATTGCCTGTGGTGCAATCAGCGGTTTTCATGGATTGGTTGCATCAGGAACTTCGTCAAAGCAATTAGAGAAATTATCTGATTCACGGATGGTTGGTTATGGTGGAATGATTGGTGAAGGAACTTTAGCATTAGTATCAACTATTACCGCTGTCGCTGGAATCTCTCTGGTTGGTCATAGCAACCTACCTTCTGTGGGGGCAGTACCTGATTTAAATTGGTCTGTGTATTATGATACATGGGCGCATGCGAGTGGAAATAAAGCCAGTGCATTTGTTCTTGGAGGAGGCGCTTTACTCAAATCTATTGGACTATCTGAATCATTAGCGAATACCTTAATGGCTGTATTAGTTATTTCGTTTGCTGCAACAACCTTAGATACAGCAACTAGGATTCAAAGATTTATTTTGAATGAATTTGGTAAAGCGACTAAAGTTAAGATTCTATCAAATCGATATATTGCAACATTAATTGCCATCGTACCTGCAGTGCTAATGGCTTTTTGGAATATAACTGATCCAGGCTCTGGTGGTACGAGACAAGCAGGTTGGGTTTTATGGCCAATTTTTGGAGCAAGCAATCAAATGTTAGCTGCTTTGACACTGATGGTATTAACTCTCTATTATTGGCAAAAAAAGAAACCGTTTTTACCTTTGTTAATCCCCATGTTAGTTATCATGGTTGTTACTCTTACAGCGTTATTGGTAAATGCTATTAAATTCTATGGAGTAAATGGAATTTTATTTGTTTTAAACCTTATTTTGATTGCCTTGATTTTTTGGATGATATATGAAGGCTTTAA
>CAYRYZ010000004.1:16505-38147 GCA_964428745.1 uncultured bacterium
GGAGTATATGCCAATATGTATCGAGGGAAACTTTGGACAAAAAGGCAATTTTCAGGTTTTGGTACACCTGAAGAGACTAACTCTCGTTACCATTCATTATTGCAAAAAGGCCTTACAGGTCTCTCAGTGGCCTATGATATGCCCACGCTTATGGGCTATGATCCCGACCATCCATGGTCTGAGGGAGAAGTTGGAAAATGTGGGGTATCAGTATCATCTATTAAAGATATGGAACAATTATTTAAGGATATTGATTTAGGAAAAATCTCTGTTTCACAAACTATTAATGGACCATCAGTAATTTTGTTGGCGTTCTATATTGCTGTAGCTGAGAATCAAGGCGTACCATTGAAAAACTTAACAGGAACTTTGCAAAATGATATTCTAAAAGAATTTATTGCTCAAAAAGAATGGATTTTTCCACCTGAGCCATCAATGAGAGTAATTACAGATATGATGAAATTTTGTACAGAAAATATGCCAAAATATAATACAATTTCTATTTCGGGATATCATATCAGAGAAGCAGGCTCAACAGCGGCTCAAGAATTAGCTTTTACATTGGCAAATGGTTTTACATATGTAGAGTATGCCATGGCAGCGGGTATTGATATAGATGCTTTTGCGCCTCGTCTTTCATATTTTTTTAATTCCCATATGGATTTCTTTGAAGAAATAGCTAAGTATCGTGCAGCACGACGGATTTGGGCGTTTCGAATGAAAAATAAATATGGAGCAAAAGATCCACGTTCTTGGAAGTTAAGATTTCATGCACAAACAGCTGGATGTTCCCTTACAGCTCAACAACCTGAGAATAATATTGCCAGGACTGGATTCCAAGCGCTAGCTGCTGTCCTTGGAGGGACTCAATCTCTTCATACAAACTCAATGGATGAAACTCTAGCCTTGCCATCAGAAAAGGCTGCTGAAATTGCGCTTAGAACTCAACAATTGATTGCCTTTGAAACAGGTGTGGCAAATGTTTCAGATCCGCTTGGTGGCTCGTGGTTTGTTGAGTCTTTAACTAATAAAATTGAATCTAAAGCTGAGAAATATTTTCAAGAAATCGAAGATTTAGGTGGCGTAATTCCTGCAATTGAAAAAGGGTATTTTCAACGAGAAATTGCTCGGTCTGCTTCAGAATATCAACAAAAAATAGACAAGAAAGAATTCATCCACGTGGGTGTTAATGAATTTGTCCAAGAAGATGAAGAAGTAGATATTCCAATATTAGAGATTGGTAATGATGCTGAAAAGCTTCAGAGAGATAAATTAATTAAATTAAGAGCTAGTAGAGATGAAAATGCTGTCCAGAAGGCTTTAAATCAAATAAGTGAATCATGTAAAAATGATAATAATATCATGCAGCCAATTATTGATGCAGCAAAACAATTAGCAACGATGGGTGAAATTGTTATTGCAATGAAAGCAGAATTCGGCGAATGGCAGGAAACTGCAGTTTTTTAGTTTAAATAGTGTAAGAGGTTTTATGAAAAAAAATAAATTTACATTGTTAATTATTGGTGTTGTTACTGTCACCGGCTTTTGGATTAGTTGGGTATCTTATAATCCAGCAGATGAAAAAGCAATGGCAACATTTATTTCCGTCAATGAATTAATAAATAATAATATCAGTAAACGAATTAAACTGGGAGGTTTAGTTAAGGATGGTTCCATCCTCATTTCTGAAGCAAACCAACTAGATTGCAATTTTATTCTAAAAGAAGGTTCATCGGAATTATATGTTAAATACGATAGAACACGCCCAGATCTTTTTAAAGATGGCTCAGAAGTCATTGTTACAGGTCAATATACGGATGGAGTATTTTATGCTGATGAACTTCAAACTAAATGTGCATCACGTTATGAGGGTGACCTAAGAAATGAGAGCAGTTATAATTTAATTGAAGTTGATCAATGACCCCTGTTGCCGGCAGTGTATCTCTATCCCTAGCTTTTGGTTTTGGTCTAATTGCTGTTTTAACATTATTTATTTATACTAAAAATCAGGATCAACGATTATTTTTTGCGGGCCAAAGATTAGCCCTAGGAGTTTCATTTTTTGTTTTTCTTGCAACCTTCATTTTAAGCTACCAGCTTATTATTAGTAATTTTAATATTGATTATGTGGCTCGATATACGAGTATTGAAACCCCTACTATTTATAAAATTTCTGCTCTTTGGGCAGGGCAATCTGGATCTTTATTATTTTGGCTATTTATTCTTTCCATCTTTTCAACTATCACAATTCTTCAGAATCAGCAAAAGCATTATGGTCTTATACCTTGGGTGATTATTTCATTAACGATTACCCAGATCTTCTTTTTGATTCTAACTAATTATGTAACAAATCCTTTTAAACCCACCGAGGCAGATTTTATTGTGGCAAATGGTAATGGCTTAAATCCCTTACTCCAAAACATCACTATGGCGATACATCCACCAACTCTTTATCTAGGTTATGTTGGTTTCTCAGTACCATTTGCATTTGCTCTTTCTGCTTTAATAAATCGTGATACAAGCCCATTATGGATTCAAAGTATTCGCCGATGGACCTTAGTTGCTTGGCTATTTTTAAGTATGGGAATCATTTTAGGTGGATGGTGGGCATATCGAGAATTAGGTTGGGGAGGTTACTGGGCCTGGGATCCAGTTGAGAATGCAAGCTTAATGCCATGGTTAACTGCAACTGCATTTATTCATTCAATTATTATTCAAGAGAAAAAAGATATGTTACGACTCTGGAATATGGTTTTAATTATATTAACATTTGCACTTTGCATTTTTGGTACATTTTTAACACGATCTGGAGTAATGAGTTCAGTGCATTCATTTACTGCATCGTCACTCGGCCCAATCTTTTTATCATTTGTTTTTTTTATTCTGATAGCTTCTTTTGGTATCATGTATAGTAGGTTAGATGACTTAAAATCTCCAAAGAAAATTGAGTCGTTTACTTCACGTGAGAGTGGATTCCTTTTTAATAATATGATTTTTGTCGTATTATGTTTTGCAGTCTTTTGGGGGACTTTGTTTCCTGCAATATCTGAAGCAGTCAGGGGTTATAAAATTACAGTTGGCGCCCCGTTTTTTAATCAAATTAATACCCCAATAGGTCTAATTCTATTAGGATTAACTGGTATTGGACCTCTCCTTGCTTGGCGTAAAACTGGGTCAAAAAATCTCATTAGAAAATTTACTCTCCCTATTATCATATGTTTTATTTCAATTATTTTATTTTTATTGATTGGATATAAAGGATATGTAGTGATTTCATTTAGTTTGTGTGTTTTTGTAACTACAGCAATTTTATCAGAATTCTATCTTGGAATTCGTGTAAGAAAAAATAAGTTCAATGAGTCATTACATAGTGCTTTAATTAATATGATTAGTAAGAATCGCTCTCGATATGGTGGATATATAGTTCATTTGGGTATAGTTTTTATGTTTGTTGGTTTTACGGGACATGCTTTTGATAGAGAAAAAGAATTCAGCTTGCAAATTGGTCAAGTTGAGCATCTTGCAGGTTACGAATTTGAACTTTTGGACCTTTCAGAATCTGAACGTCCTAATCATTATGCATGGATAAGCAAACTTAGGGTAACAGACTACCAAGGTCAATTCGTAACAAATCTTTATCCTGAAAAAAGAGTGTATTTTCACAATAACCCAGATGTTAATCGTAGGCAGCCTCATAGTGAATTAGATATTTATTCAACACTTAATAAGGATATATATTCAATATTCTCTTCAATAGATAATCAAAAACAAATCGCGTTTCTTAAAATAATGATCAATCCATTAGTAAGATGGGTTTGGATAGGCGGATATATTTTGGTATTTGGAACTTTAATAGCTCTTTGGCCAAGGAAAGAAGAATAATGGAAATATTAAGAGACTATGGTCTGATATTTATTTCTTTTGCCCTATCTATTATATATGTAATTGAACCATTATTCATGTCAAAATTGGTTGATACTTATGATAGTGAGGAGCATAAGTCTTTAAATAGAAAAAAAATAATGTTGTATCGTCAGATTAAAGAACTTGAGATGGAATTTGATATTGGAAATATTAATAATAAAGATTTTACTAAAATGAGAATTGAGCTTAAAAAGGAAGTCTCCGAAATAATTGCTCAACTTAAATCAAAGTAGTGCTCTCGGTACAAAATATCTCCAAAGCGTTTAATCGCAAAAAAATATTGAAGAATATATCATTCTCACAAAAAGAGGGTGAATCTATTGTTTTTATGGGTAGGAATGGTGCAGGGAAATCTACTCTATTTAGGATTATCGCCCGCTTAATGACCTATGATAATGGTTCAATTATCTTTCAAGGAAAAAACCTATTAAAGGTAAAGCCTATCCATAGTAGTAAATTATTTTATTTAGGTCACTCTCCAGGTATGTATCATCCTTTCTCTGCAATAGAAAACTTAAACTTTTTACTTAGTCTTAGAAAGATTTACAAGGATCAATCAGAAATACTTGATGTTTTAGACCAATTTGGATTAATGGAATCCGCTAACGAGCCTATTGGAGTTTATTCAGAAGGTATGCTTCAAAGATTAAAAATTGTATGTGCTCAATTAATGGATTGGGATATGATTTTGATAGATGAACCATTTTCTAATTTAGATAAAGATGGTTTAGATCTAGTGCAAAAACAGATATCCTTTTGGAAAAGTCAGAATAAAACTATTTCAATGATACTCCATAACAAAAATCATGCTGAAAATTTTTGTGATAGAATCTTAACGCTTGAATCTGGAATTATTAAATAAATCTGATGTTTTTAGTATTATTAAAAAAAGAGCTATTTATTGAGCTACGATCAAAAGAATTAATCTTATCAATGGTGGTTTTTGGGATTGCTATTGTATTAGCATTTTCATTTTCATCTAATTTATCTAGGGCAGTGGTAATTAACTATGCATCTGGAATGTTTTGGATAACAGTTCTATTTGTTTCCGCATTAGGAGTTCATCGTTCATTTGCTTATGAAAAAGAGTATGATGCATTTTCGATGCTTGTTACAGCTCCAATTGATCGAGGTTTAATCTTTTTGGCAAAATGGGTGAGTGGATTTATTTATCTTACACTAATGGAAATATTAATTATTTTTCCATTTTTCAAATTTTTAATGATAGACTACCCTTCAAATATATTAATAGCTATCAGTACAACTTTGTTTATTAATTTAGGAATTATGGCTGTGGCTAATTTAGTATCTGGAATAGCAATGAGATCGAATCTAAGTGAAATATTACTACCCATATTGTTTTTCCCATTAGTATCACCTATTATAATTGCTGCAACAAAAATTTCTACATCAGTTATGTTAAATGATTCATATGTGCTATGGGAAATATGGGTATTAATTGTTGGATCGATTATTATAATTTCAGGGCTTGCTGGATATGTTTTATTTGATTATTTAGTAGAAGAATAATGACTAATTACTTTCAAAAGAAAAATAACCAATGGTCCATTTTGGTTATAATTATTTTATCTATTATTAATATACTTAACATTGTATATAATACACCCATGGTGCCAGATCAACATTGGGCACAGAAAATATTTTATGTGCATGTCCCCTCGGCTTGGGTAGGTTTCCTCTCGTATTTCATAGTTATGATATCTGGTTTTATGTATTTAACTAGTCGTGATAATAAATGGGATAATATTGGACTTGCAGCTTCTGAAATTGGAACATTTTTTATGGCATTAGTATTGATTACAGGTCCTATATGGGCTACTCCCATTTGGGGTCAACCTTGGGTATGGGAGCCTCGTTTGGTAACAACATTAATCCTATTCCTTATTTACATCGGTTATTTTATGATAAGGGCATATGGAGGTTATATAGAAAGAATGAAACGTAATGCTGCTGCTTTAGGTATTGTAGCTTTTATAAATGTACCAATTATCTTTTTGTCGGTGCAGTTTTGGTCGCCAGAGATCCAATCTCATCCGCAAGTCGAAATGGCTGAACAACCATCAGAAATACTATCTCCATTTATTTTTTCACTCATTGTCTTTACAATGCTTTATACAGTAATGATCCGATATCGAGTTTATGTGATACATCTCAACAATGGTATGAATGAAGATGTATAACTTCTTTGGCTATTTTATTTCGGTTTATGTGATTGTTTTTGGATTAATTATTTTATGGTTTATTATTCAATTTCGATCTGAAAATAGATTTTTATTAAAAAAATATGATAATGATAAAGGGATGAATTAATGAGTAATCGTAAAATTATACATGTAGTGGGTACTGGTACTATTGGGGAACCATTAATAGGTTTATTATGTGATTATAGGGAGCAGTTAGGTATCGATGAAATTAGTTTCAATAAAAATTCAGCACTTCGCAGTGATCGCTCAAAAGTAATGAGTTTATTAAAGCGTGGTGCAAATCTAGCTGTAAATGAAGATAAAGTAGATGATTTTAAAAAGCTAGGTATGGATCCAAAATTAGAAAGTAAAGATGCTATTTCTAGAGCAACAGCTGTAATTGACTGCACACCATCCGGAGTTGGTCATAAAAACAAAGAATTATATTATCAGCAATTTTCCAATAAAGTTAATGGATTTATGGCTCAGGGTAGTGAAGATGGTTTTGGAGTAAAGTACGCTAGAAACATTAATGATTCGGTAATAAAAGACGATGATAATTGTCAATTTATTCAAGTTGTATCTTGCAATACGCATAATATTGCATGTATTACTAATACCCTTGCTATTGATGGTTTTGGGCCAGAAAACCTACAAGAAGGACGTTTCGTTTGTGTTAGACGAGCGAATGACACGAGCCAAAGTAGTGGCTATATAGCGGCTCCTTCCGTAGGAAAACACTCTGATGAAAATTTCGGATCTCATCATGCGAAAGATGCGTCAGAATTATTTGCGACTCTAGGTTATGAATTGAATTTGTTTTCTTCAGCAATGAAAATAAATAGTCAATATATGCATGTACTTTGGTTTGCTATAAAAACAGAAGAGCCTACTAGTCGTAATGAAGTGATTGAGAAATTAGAGGCTAATAAACTAGTAGCTACTACAACTAAAGATATGACATCAACTGTATTTTCATTCGGTAGAGATCATGGTCATTTTGGGAGAATTTTAAATCAGACGGTTGTTGTTGAGCAATCAATACATGTAAAAAATAAGCATGAAATATATGGTTTCTGTTTCACGCCTCAAGATGGTAACTCAATCCTCAGTAGTATTTCTGCTGCTGAAAGATTTTTATATCCTCATTCTTATGAAGATAAGATATCATGTCTCGATGAACTCTTTTTCAACGAAATTTGAAGTTATCGATTAAAACAATTGTTACTGGGCCTTTCCAAGAAAATACATACCTTTTAATTGATAAGTTATCTGATAAGTGTATATTGCTTGACCCTGGCGATGAAGGGCAGAAAATTATTAATTATATAAATGAAAACGATTTGATACCGATTGCTATAATTAATACTCATGCACACTTAGATCATATTGGTGCTATAGCAGAAATCAAAGAAAAATACTCGATTCCTTTTTATTTGCATGTTGATGAAAAGCCTATTTTAGATTCTTTTCCCATTGCATGTAGAATGTATGGAATTAAAAAAGGAAATTCACCGTCTGTTGACAAATGGATTAATTCAAGCGGCGATTTAGTAATCGGTCCATTTAAATTATCCATCATTGAAACTCCCGGTCATACCCCTGGTGGTTGTAGTTATCTAATTAATAATGTTATTTTTGTAGGAGATACCTTATTCAAAGGATCTATTGGAAGAACGGATTTACCTGGTGGAGACAGGAAAGTCCTTGATGAATCTTTAATAAAATTAATGAAAACTTTAAGTCCAAAGACTACAGTATACTCGGGGCATGGACCATTAACATCCATTAGTACTGAGAAAACAAATAATCCATTTTTGATTCCATTGCAAAATCAATTAGGTTAACTTTTTATTTATTAATTGGAATTATTGGGTGTTTTAATTTTTAAATTCTGATGTAGTATGAATATTTCAACAAAATTAGATGAATACAATAATCAAGGAAAAACATTTTATAGTTTTGAGTTTTTCCCACCCAAAACTGATTTTGGCTTAGATAATCTTTATAGTCGAATAGATAGAATGGCCTCATTAGGCCCTGCGTATATTGATATCACTTGGGGCGCTGGTGGATCCACTGCAGATAAGACATTTGAAATGAGTAAAACTATTCAAAAATACTTTGGACTAGACGTAATGATGCATCTCACTTGTACAAATATGCCGAGTGATTCAATAAAGAAGATTCTTTCAGATGCTCAAAAAAATAATATCTCAAATATTTTGGCATTAAGAGGAGATCCTCCTGATGGCAGTAGTGCGTGGAAAAAAAATGATTCGGGATTCAATTATGGTGCTGATCTCGTAAAGTTTATTAGAAAAGAGCATGGTAATAACTTTTTTTTAGGTGTTGGCGCCTATCCAGAGACTCATCAAGAACAAAAAAATGCAGATTTAGATATATCTTATTTAAAAGAAAAAGTTGATGCTGGGGCAGATATTATTGTAACTCAATTATTTTATGATGTGGAAAATTTTTTATTATTCCGAGATAAATGCTCTCAAGCTGGGATTAATATTCCTATTATACCTGGGATTATGCCGATTCACAATTATGCTCGTTTTATAAAGTTTACTCAATTTTGCAAAGTTAGTATCCCCAATTCAGTATCTGACGCACTTGAATTAATAAAGAATGATGATTCAAGTGTAATTGATTATGGTATTGAGCAAGCATCTAATATGTGCGAAAAACTAATTGAAGAGGGGGTCCCAGGATTGCATTTTTATACACTAAATCTAGAACATTCTGTTACCGAAATATTATCGACACTTGGCCTTGTCTCAACACATAAATCGAATAGAGTATTGCCTTGGAGACAGTCTACGCTCGATCAAAGAAAATTATCTGAAGATGTTAGACCAATATTTTGGAGCAATCGTCCCGTAAGTTATTTAACTAGAACAGAGACTTGGGATGATTTTCCTAATGGTAGGTGGGGCGATATATCAAGCCCAACTTTTGGAGAGCTTAACCAATATCATGCTATCAGAGCGGGATCACAAAGTGATAAAGTTAAAGCTAGAAGGAGAAAGCTTTGGGGAGAGCCAATATCAATAAAGGAAATTTCAGATGTATTTGTATCTTTCTGTAAAGGTAAAATAAATAGTTTGCCTTGGTGTGAGACTCCTTTGGCTATTGAGAGCAAACAAATATTGGATGATTTAGTGGCACTTAATCAAGAAGGTTATTTCACTATTAATTCACAACCAAAAGTAGACGGTTTACCTTCAGAAGATCCTAATTTTGGATGGGGAGCAAAAGGCGGGAAAGTTTTTCAAAAAGCATATTTAGAATTTTTTACTTCGAAAGATAATCTTGATAGATTGGTTCTAAGATTGGATGAATTAAATGATATTTCTTACCAAGCTCTTAACTTTGACGGCGATTTAATTTCGAATTTGCCAGAAAATAACGTAAATGCTGTAACATGGGGTGTTTTTCCAGGGCAAGGAATATTACAACCTACTATTGTCGATGCACGATCATTTTTGATATGGAAGGATGAGGCATTTGGATTATGGATAAATGATTGGGCTAGTATC
The DNA here is from genome assembly GCA_964428745.1 of uncultured bacterium. Lineage (GTDB taxonomy): Bacteria > Fidelibacterota > Marinisomatia > Marinisomatales > TCS55. The sequence goes on from CAYRYZ010000004.1 coordinate 26,182, forward strand.
TATAAAACGAATTCGGATTCTTATAATCTTTTACATCAAATTCATGACACTCACTACTTGGTGAATATTGTAGATAACGATTTTATTGATGGAAATATGATTAAACATATTATCGAAAAATAAAAATGAAATCATTAACCTTTTATTCTTTTTATAAAAAAATATCTGAATTCTTATCAACGGAAAAACGTTTATTAATAGCAATCTCTGGTGGAATGGATTCTATGACTTTGCTCCATCTAGCATTAGGATTACGGCCAAATCACAAATTGTTTGGGGTCCACGTTAACCATGGACTACGATCTAAATCAAAATCTGAACAAAAATTTGTGGAGAGATTATGTATAAATTATAATATTCCTTTATTTGTAAAAAAAATAAATACGCATTTTCATCAAAAAGAAAGTGTTGAAATGTGGGCACGTCGTTTAAGGTATAATGCATTTTCCGAAGCAAAAAAAGAGTTCGATTGTGATTATGTAATGACAGCACATCACGCAAATGATTCAGTTGAAACAATTATTATGCGCTTAGATGATGGCTGTGGAATTGAAGGTCTAAGAGGCATCCCTAAGAATAATGGGGTGTTTATTCGACCCATATTAACTTATAAAAAATCTGCGATAAAAGATTACATACATAAAAATAAAATAGACTTTATTGTTGATGAAACAAATAAAGATACTTCTATTAAAAGAAATTTTGTCCGAGAAAAGATTTTAAAGCCCTGGGAAGAGCAAAGTGATGATCTTATTGATAGATTTATTAACTTATCAAATAAGGCAACTAATTCAATAAATTATATGGATATAATAATATCTAGTATATCTAATGATATTAAAACTAGTAGTGATAAATTTATTATTCCTGATAATTTAACTAAATTATTGTTGCCTTCTCAATTTGTACGTCTGATTAAGGAATTGTTAAATGAAACACAAATTTCATGGAGAAGACATCGTTGGGAATCACTGATTAAATGGAAACATAGCGCTAAAACAGGGTCGACTTATAACATTAATAAATATTGGACAATATTGAGAGATAGGAAACATTTTATATTAAATAATAGTATTACAATGCCAGTTGATATAAAAATTCAAAAAGAAGGTGTGTACAGTTTTAATGATTCTTATTTAAGTATGTACAAAACAGATAGAATGGATAAAAATAATGACCCTATGTTAGAAGTTATAGATTGGAATTCCGTATCAAAGAAGGATTTGAAACTTAGAACATGGAAAAAAGGTGATCGATTTAAACCATTGGGTATGAAAAACTATAAAAAGGTTAGTGATTTTTTGATTGACAAAAAGATGGATCGATTTTCAAAGGACAATCAGTTGGTTTTAACGGCCGATAATGAAATCGTCTGGGTTTGTGGACAAAGAATAAGTGAGATGGTAAAAATTACTAATAAGACTTCTAATTTTTTGAAACTTTCACTAAGTCATTCGTACAAATAATGGTAGATAATAGAGAAAAATTGACTCAAATCATATCTGAAGAGGCAATTATGGAACGGATTCACCAAATTGCTGATGATATATCAAACCAATATAAAAGTGAGGTTCCTATCCTAATAGGTATATTGAATGGGAGCTTTATTTTTGCATCAGATCTAGTACGTTCTATGAAAATAGATTGTGAAATTGATTTTATAAAAGTTTCAAGTTATTCTGGTACTAAGTCGAAAGGTACTATCCATCTTAGAAAAGATATTTCTGCTGATATTACGGATCGGCATGTTATAATCGTTGAAGATATTATTGATTCTGGTTTGACAATCAAGTTTATTAGAGATCGTTTACTTGATGCTCAACCTAAATCAGTTTCCATTGTTACTTTATTAATGAAACCAGAGCTCGCAGAAATAGACTTTGATGTAAATTGGGTAGGGTTTGAAATTCCACCACATTATGTTGTAGGATATGGATTAGATTATGATCAGAAATTTAGAAATTTGAGAGGGATATTTCGCTTAGGGGGGAAATAAATATGAATAATAATAAAACAAAATCACCTAAACATAATGGGTCTAGTAAGTCAAAGAATGATTCCACAAAGGGTAAAAATGATAAAGTAGACGAACAGTTTCATTGGAAAAAAGCTGGTAAGACTAGTTTAGTTTGGGTTTTGATTATTATTTCGGCAATTTTTATGTCAAACCTTTTTACTGGTCAAGGTAGAGATGAAGTAGAAATACAATTTTCTGAATATCGTACATTTTTAAATAATGGACTTATTGCAAAAGCAAGAATAGTTGATGAAGTTTTTCATGGTGATTTAACTGAGCCCCAAACTATTATCAATGCAAGAGGAATTGGCAAAAGTGTAAAAAAATTCCGCCTTAAGCTTCCCTTTATTGATCGTGAGGTTATGACTGAATGGGATCAATCTGGTGTGGATTATTCATTTAAACAGAAGTCAATTGATTGGACAGGATATATGCTTAATATGCTTCCATGGATAGCTATACTTGCTTTTTGGATATTTCTAATGCGAAGAATGCAAGGTGGAGGTAGTGGAATGAAATCCATTTTTAATTTTGGAAAAAGTAAGGCCAAAATTTGGACCTCAGATATGCCAAAAGTTGATTTTGATCATGTAGCTGGCTGTGTTGAAGCAAAAGAAGAGTTAACTGAAATAGTTGATTTTTTAAAAAGACCTAAACGTTATCAAAAACTTGGTGCAAAAATCCCCCGAGGCGTTTTATTAGTTGGCCAACCAGGTACAGGAAAAACTTTGCTTGCGCGAGCTGTAGCAGGAGAAGCGAATGTAGCTTTTTTTAGTTTAAGCGGTGCAGATTTTGTAGAAATGTTTGTGGGGGTTGGAGCTTCCCGCGTTAGAGACCTTTTTGAACAAGGCAAGCAAAACCAACCCTGTATAATATTTATTGATGAATTAGATGCTGTAGGTAGACAACGTGGGGCAGGCCTTGGAGGAGGTCATGATGAACGTGAGCAAACCCTAAATGCTTTATTGGTTGAAATGGATGGATTTGAACCCAATCACGATATCATTCTTATGGCGGCTACAAATCGACCTGATGTATTAGATGCTGCATTGCTGCGCCCTGGTCGTTTTGACCGGCAGATAGTAGTTGATGTACCAGATTTGAAAGGGCGACTAGGGATCCTAAAAGTTCATACTAAAAAAATATTGATGAATAAACGTAAGGTCAATTTAGAAGCTATTGCAAAAGGAACTCCTGGCATGGTTGGTGCTGACCTTGAAAATATAGTTAATGAAGCAGCACTCTTAGCAGCAAGAAAGAAAAAACGTTCAGTAGATATGTCTGATTTTGAAGAAGCTAAAGATAAAGTTATGATGGGTGTACAAAGAAAGAGCGTTGTGCTTTCAGATGCTGAGAAAAAAACAACAGCATATCATGAAGCTGGACATACATTAGTTGCTACACGAACTAAGGGAGCTGATCCTGTCCACAAGGTAACTATTATACCTAGGGGACAAGCTTTAGGAGTTACAATGCAACTGCCTATAGATGAAAAACATGGATATTCCCGAGAATATATTGAAGGAAGGTTGGCAATATTAATGGGCGGACGAGCAGCTGAGGAGCTTATTTTTGATGAGTTAACAACTGGTGCTGGAAATGATATTGAACAAGCAACAAAAATTGCTAGAAAAATGGTTTGCGAATGGGGAATGAGTGATGTTCTTGGACCGATGACATTTGGAAAGAAAAATGAGGAAATTTTCCTCGGCCGTGAAATACAAAGTCATAGAGATTATTCAGAAGTGACGGCAAGAATGATAGATGAGGAAGTAGTAAGAGTTGTTCGCAAAGCACAATCAACAGCCAAAGAAGTTTTAAATAATAATATTAATCAATTACATAATTTGGCCAAGGCTTTGTTGGAGTATGAAACTATTGATGGCGATGAAGTCATTGCAGTAATGGAGGGTGAAAAAATATCGCGTAAAAGTAATGGAGCCGTGAAAAAAAATAATTCAAAATCATCATTAAGAAAGCCGAAAAAAAATAAAAAAGCTAATCCAAAAACCACCTAATATTTAATTTCTTTAATTAAGGAGCGGATTTACAATAAAATGAATGATTCCGAATTTCGTTCCTGGCTACAATCTCCCTCACGTACGCTCATAATGGGCATTCTAAATTTAACGCCCGATTCGTTTAGTGATGGTGGCCATTATGATTCTATTCAAAAAGCATTAGATCATACAATGAAAATGATTGAATGTGGTGCGGATATTATTGATATAGGGGGCGAATCAACCCGCCCAGGATCTAAACCTATTTCAATTAATGAAGAAATAGATAGGACTATTCCTGTTATTGAAGAAATAAGAAAGATTTCTGACTGCATAATTTCAATTGATAGTTATAAATCAGAAATAGTAAAAGCTGCATTGAATGCAAATGCAAATATAGCAAATGATATTTCAGGTCTTACTTTTGATGAAAAAATGGTAAAATTAATTAGTGAGAAAAAAGTTCCACTAATAATAATGCATATGAAGGGTAATCCCTTAGACATGCAAAAAAATCCTAGTTATAATAATTTGATAAAAGAGATTTGCAATTTCTTTTCTAAACAAATACTGTTGGCAAATTCGGCAGGTATTGATTCTCAAAATATAATTTTGGACCCTGGAATTGGGTTTGGTAAAAGGGTAGAAGATAACTTTGAAATTATAAGAGAATTACAGCAAATTTGCGCAATGGGATTACCTGTTCTAATTGGTCCATCAAGAAAATCATTTATTGGTGAAACGCTGAGTCTTCCTACTGCCGATAGGATTGAAGGAACAATGGCAACAATAACTGCAAGCTTAATGAATGGTGCAAAGATTGTTAGGGTTCATGATATAAAAGAAACTCAACGTACCGTTACTATTGTTGAGAGAATTATGGGTTTTTTATAATGACGCTAATTAAAATTGGATTTCTTACTATTACTTTAATCGATATAGTCGACTTATTATTAGTTAGTTGGCTTTTTTATAAAGTCTATATCTATTTCAAAGGGACAAGAGCTGGTCAGATGTTAGCAGGTCTAGTTTTTTTAATGTTGGCATCATTCCTTTTTAACGCATTTGGTTTGAGCGCATCATCGTGGCTAGTTAATCAATTTCAAACTGTGTGGGTTGTCGCATTTGTTATTCTTTTTCAACCAGAGCTGCGAAGATTATTGATCTATGTGGGGCAAACTCGATTTTTTCAGAGAATTTTTAGAGTTGGAACTTCAAGAACAATTTTATCTATTGTTGAGGCGTCACTCCAATTACAGGAACGTCATTGGGGAGGGCTCATAGTTATACAAAAAGAAACTGGTCTGCGTTCATACAAAGAACAGGGAACTCAGCTTAAAGCTGAGGTTACTGCTCCTTTATTAGTATCGATATTCAATCCCTCATCGCCCTTGCATGATGGTGCAGTTATAATACAAAATGATATTATTGATGCTGCGGCATGTATATTACCTCTCACTGAAAGTAAAATGATTGATCCTGAAATGGGAACTCGACACCGAGCTGCTTTAGGAATTTCTGAAGAGACAGATGCAATTGTTGTTCTAATATCCGAAGAAAAGACTAAAATTTCAGTAGCTGAAGATGGACGGTTTTCACATATAGGTATGGATAAAATTGCGCTTCAAAAATATTTAAACGATAGAATGTTTATCTCATCAGGAGATTAATAGTATAATATCCCAATTACCCAGTATTTTATTAATTATTTAGTTTTTCATCTGATAGAGTCCACTCATTAACTTTTCCTTATGGAATTGATTGATTTAAAGGATAAATATAATACTGCAAATAAAAAGTTATCAGAATTGCGGAGGCATCTTTGACTTATCGGCCAAAAAATCATTATTAGATAAAATGCGCCATGAGTCTGCTGAACCTGATTTTTGGAATGATAATACTTTAGCTACTACTACTTTGAAAAAAATATCAGTTTTAGAAAAAGAAATTGAATTGCTGATGACTTTAGATTTAGCAAAAAGTGATGTTGGAGTTTTACTGGAATTCGCTGAATCTGGAGATATTAATTTAAATGAAATTATTTTGGAACTAGAAAATTTTGTTTCAAAAGTAAAAGATCTTGAATTAAAAATGATTTTGGGTAATCCAAAAGATCTCCAGGATGCCATTATTACCATTCATCCAGGAGCAGGTGGTACTGAAAGTCAGGATTGGGCACAGATGCTTTATAGGATGTATAGCCGATGGGTCGAGAAAAAAGGTTTTAAAATGGATATACTCGACTATCAACCAGGAGATGAAGCTGGTATAAAAGATTTAACTATGGAAATTAAAGGTCACTATTCCTATGGTTTGCTTAAAGCTGAAGCAGGTGTCCACAGATTGGTGAGGATTTCACCTTTTGATTCCAATAATCGTAGACATACATCCTTTGCATCAGTATTTGTTTATCCTACTTCAGGTGAAGAAATTCAAATTGAGATTGATCAGAATGATCTCCGAATCGACACCTACCGTGCCAGTGGAGCAGGTGGTCAGCATGTAAATAAAACAGATTCGGCCATTCGAATTACTCATATCCCTTCCGGTGTTGTTGTTCAGTGCCAAAATGAAAGAAGTCAGCATAAAAATAAGGCATCGGCAATGAAAGTTTTAAAAGCACGACTATATCAAATGGAAAAAGAAAAAGAAAAAGAAGCAATGAAAGATCTTGAGGATACAAAAATGGATATTGGTTGGGGAAGCCAAATACGATCTTACGTATTTCATCCATATAATTTAGTTAAAGACCATCGAACAAAAGAGGAAATGGGAAATATTACTGCGGTTATGGATGGCGATATAGATAATTTCATACATGCTTATTTATTGAATAAGATAGGTGAAGTGGCAGAATCTTAGAAAGCATAATAAAAAATGATAGATAATAATAAAAGCCTAAAGCAAATTATAGATTTTCGTAAGGATAAATTAAAAAAGCTAGAGGACATGGGGATTGATCCATATCCACAAAAATATAGTCCTACTCATTTAAGTTCTATAATAATAAGTGATTATGAAAATCTTGAGGGTAAAGATGCTAATGTCGCAGGTCGAATTATGTCTATTCGAAGAATGGGAAAATCTTCTTTTTTCCATATCCAAGATGGTGGAGGCAGGCTCCAGATATTTATAAAGCGCGACGATATTGGTGAAGATATCTATAATTATTTTAAATTATTAGATATTGGTGATTTTGTCGGTGTTGATGGATTTGTTTTTAAGACAAAGGTAAATGAGATTTCTATTCATGCAAGAAACCTAACCGTTTTATGTAAATCGATTAGGCCTTTGCCTATTGTAAAAGAAAAAGAAGATACAACTTTTGATGCATTTTCTAATAAGGAACAAAGGTACAGAAATCGTCATCTAGATTTAATAGTAAATACAGATATTAAAGATACGTTTATTAAGCGAGCTAATATAATTAAAGGTATAAGAAATTATTTAGATGATCTTGGTTTTTTAGAAGTTGAAACACCTGTGCTTCAACCTTTGTATGGAGGCGCTAATGCTCGCCCATTTACTACTCATCATAATTCATTAGATCAGAAACTTTTTCTTAGGATAGCTGATGAACTCTATTTAAAAAGATTAATCATTGGTGGAATTGACCGTGTTTATGAATTATCTAAAGATTTTCGTAATGAAGGGATGGATAGAAATCATAACCCTGAATTTACTATGCTTGAGTTTTATTGGGCTTACGCTGATTATGAAGATAATATGGATTTGGTTGAAGCTATGATTCGAGATGTAGCCAAAAACATTGGTGCTCAAAAGATAAACTGGGGGAAAATGACAATTGATTTAGCAAAGCCTTTTAAACGGAAACCTATTTTTGAATTGTTAAAAGAAGCTACTGGGGACGATTTTTCAAATATTAGTCTTGAACAATTAAGAGAAATTTGTATAGAACATAATATTGAAGTTCATGATAATGCAAATTATGGTCAAATGTTAGATGGGCTTATGAGTACATTAGTTGAGCCTAATCTGATACAGCCTACTTTCGTTATTGATTATCCTAAAGAAATTTCACCGCTAGCAAAAAAACATCGTAATGGAGATCCAAATTTAGTTGAACGCTTTGAGCTGTTTATCGGAACTGCTGAATTTGCAAATGCTTTCACCGAATTAAATGATCCGATTGATCAAAGAGAGCGCTTTGAATCTCAGGAAAAATTAGAGAAAGCAGGAGATGAGGAAGCTCACCCTATTGATGAAGATTTTCTCCAAGCAATAGAATGTGGTATGCCACCAACAGCAGGAGTTGGTATTGGAATTGACAGACTTGTTATGCTTCTAACAGAAAATTTATCAATTAAAGACGTTATTCTTTTCCCCGCTATGCGTAAAGAAGAATAGCACCAGTCTATTGAATTTCCCTTTTTATCTTTCGATTAGATATCTTTTATCAAATCAAAAAGGAAGTTTTACTCGCTTTGCTGGTTTTCTATCAGTGATGGGTCTAGCAGTTGGTGTTTCTGCCCTTTTATTAACCTTGTTTATATTAAATGGATTTGAACGTGTAATATCGGATAAAATTGCTGAGCTTGATGGTCATGTCCGAATTCGTCATTTTTTAAATCAACCAATTAGTACAAAATTAACCACAATTGATAGTGCACTAATTAATTACAATGATGGCGTTATTATCTCAAGTTTTATTCAGAGGCCTGCTTTATTAAGAAAAGGTAACTTAGCTGAAGGTGTCATAGTAGAAGGCATTCATAATCAGCAAACAGATTTTATTAATAATATGTTAGTTCAGGGCAATATAAATTTTGATAATAAATCTGTTGTATTAGGAAAACGATTAGCTGAGCAATTAAAATTATCTGTTGGACAAAAAATTGTTTTATTTGACCTAGCTACTTTGAATAAATCAAATAAGCGTATTAAACAATTTACAATTTCTGGTCTTTTTCATTCTGGAATGACAGAATATGATAAATCATTAGTTTTTATAAATATTGTTGATGCAAATATTTTATTTGATATGGGAAATAGTGTATCTGGATATGAATTACGTGTAGAAGATACAGGTGTGTTAGATGAAATTACAGCTTCACTTAATAATGAATTACCTTATCCTCACATGGTCATGAATTGGAAGGAAAAAAATCGTGCGCTATTCAAATGGATGAATATACAACGTTGGCCCATACTTTTTATTTTTGGACTCATTGCATTAGTAGGTGTGGTAAATATCATTTCTGCACTTTCAATGATCGTCATTGAAAAGACTGGCCAAATTGGGATATTAAAATCTCTGGGTATAAAAGGACATCAATTGAAAATGATTTTTTTATTTAAAGGGTTAATTATAGGAATATCAGGAGGAGCAATTGGCTCGGTAATTGCTTTATTGATTGCATCATTACAAAATAATTTAAAATTAATTAAAGTACCTGAAGATATATATTTCATGGATTTTATACCTATAGATATCAGCATGCTAAGCATCATTAATATTCTTTTATTTTCTATTTTTTCTTCTGTTTTAGCAGCACTTTGGCCAACATTAAGAGCAAGTCAAATAGAGCCATCTGAAGCTTTGAGATACGAATGAGTTTTTCTAAAGTAATAGCTAAAAGATTTTTGATAGGAGGACAAGCTTCTGGACCAAGTAAATTAACTGGTTGGGTAGCAATTATTGGTTTATGTGTTGGCTCTATTGCAATGGTTCTTTCTGTAGCTGTACTCAATGGATTCGAACATCGTGTGATAGATAAGATTGTCGGATTTGAGAGCGATATACGTGTAACAAAAATAAATGATTATAATACCACTATTGATATTATTCGGAGTATAGATGGGGTAAAGGCGGCAATGCCTTTTCAAGAGAGGAAGGGGCTTATTCTGGCAAAAGATGGCATACAACGTATGGTGTCACTAAAAGCAATAGAAATTGAAAAGCTGCCTTCTTTTTATAACTTCAATATATTTCTTAATAATGATTATGGTAATCAACCTATGATTTACTTAGGAGGAATGACTGCTAGGCGCTTAAATGTCAACGAAGGTGACATTGTTAGATTATTAAGCCCAATTGATCATGGTTATACATTAGGATTGCCAGTTCAAATCCAATGTGTAGTAGGAGGTATTTTTAATATTCAAGTTCTAGATTTGGACGACAAGATTGCTTTTATTCCCTATGAAATAGGACAAAAATTATTTATTCGTAAAAATCAACCAGATGGTATAGATATTAGACTAGCTAAAGGTCATAAAATCGAATTAGTAGCAAATGAATTAAAACAAGAACTAGAGAGAGTAAAAGTTGAAACATGGGGAGAGCTTCACGAAGAATTATTTGGTGCTATGAAATTTGAAAGAGTAGGTACCTTAGCCGTATTAAGTTTAATTATTGTTGTTGCTTGTTTTAATTTGGTAACTACCCTTGTTTTGCTCACGGCTCAAAAAGCTCGTGAATTTGGTATATTACAAGTATTAGGTTCCAATCAAAGAGCTATAAAATCAATTATCATGTACCAGGGAGTCTTAATTAGTTCGCTTGGAATAATTTCGGGGTTAATTCTTGGGTTATTTATTATTTTTTTTCAAAACATATTCGGTTTTATTCCTTTACCAGAGGATATCTATTTTACTTCGCATTTGCCAATGGTAATTCAAATCAAAGATATTATTGCGATATTAGTTATCTCATTCGGAATGGTGATCACATCTATATATATTTCTGCGAAAAGAACTATTGTTTTATCTTCAATTAAATCAATTTTTTTGGATAAATGATTTTACAAGCAATTAATCTTACCAAATCATTTCAAAATGGAGAGAAGATATTATCCGTTCTTGAAAAGGTTTCAATTGATATCAATAAACGAGATTTTATAACAATTATGGGTGAGAGTGGTGCTGGAAAATCAACTTTATTAAATATCCTTGGTACTTTAGATGTCGCAACTAGCGGATCTTTAATGATTAATAAAGAGAATATTAATGACCTTACTCAGGATCAAATTGCAGAATTAAGAAATAAATATTTTGGATTTGTTTTTCAATTTCACCATTTACTTCCTGATTTTACAGCATTTGAAAATGTCCTTATACCTAATCAAATAGCAGGTAATGATGGAGATGAAAAAAAGGCTGTCGAATTATTAGGTTATATAGGACTTGAGAATCGAATAGATCATTTTCCTTCTCAACTTTCTGGAGGAGAAAGATTAAGGGTTGCTGTTGTAAGAGCCTTAATGAACAATCCGAAATTGTTATTAGCAGATGAGCCTACCGGAAATTTGGATATTGGTAATTCGATTAAACTTATGAACCTATTTCAGCGAATAAATAAAGATTTTGATTTAACATTGATTATAACTACTCATAACCCAAAAGTTGCACTAATAGGTACAAAGCAATATACTTTGGAAGGCGGAGCACTATCATTGCTAGAGACTGTTTGAATTGTTATATCTAATATTTAACTTTAAAGACATATGAAAGAAAATTTTTCTAAACGAGTTCAAAATATCATGAAATATGGTAAAGAAGAAGCTGTTCGCTTGGGGCATAGCTATGTTGGATCTGAGCATTTACTATTGGGGCTTCTTAGAGAAAAATCAGGTTTAAGTGCAAAAATATTTGATATTTATGATTGTGATATTGGTAGTATCCGATCGATGGTCGAAGATATGATTAAAACCTCTGGAGGCACGATGACTTTGGGGCACTTACCTCTCACTCGTAGAGCAGAAAGAATCCTTAAGAATGCTTTCAATGAAGCAGCATCGTTAGGTGCAACAGTATCTGATGATGAACATCTGCTTTTAGCAGTATTGAAAGAGGATGACGGCATTGCCTATGAAGTCCTAAGTTCTCATAACTTAGATTATAATAGCGTATTGGATTTGATTAATGATGATGAAGAAGAAATAGATAAAAATTATAATAAAAAGGATCTCTCAATTAAAACTAAAACT
>CAYRYZ010000004.1:38247-70330 GCA_964428745.1 uncultured bacterium
TAAAACTAAAACTCCCGCTTTAGATCATTTTTCTAGGGATATTACTCATATGGCCCGTCAACAAAAATTAGATCCGGTTATTGGAAGGAAAGATGAGATTGAACGAGTAGCTCAAATTTTATCAAGGAGAAAGAAAAATAACCCAGTCTTGATTGGTGAGCCAGGGGTTGGTAAGACAGCAATAATTGAAGGTTTAGCTCAAAAGATAATCGATAAAGATGTGCCACGCATGTTGAATAATAAGCGCATTTTATGTTTAGATCTTGCAGGACTTGTAGCTGGTACAAAATATAGAGGACAGTTTGAAGAAAGAATGAAAACCATTATGGTGGAACTAGAAAAAATGGATAATTTAATTTTATTCATCGATGAGCTACACACTTTGGTAGGTGCCGGTGGATCGTCTGGTTCTCTTGATGCATCAAATATGTTTAAACCAGCATTGGCTAGGGGAGATATACATTGCATTGGTGCTACTACTCTAGATGAATATAGAAAACATGTAGAAAAAGATGGAGCATTGGAACGTCGTTTCCAAGTAATAAATGTCACACCACCAACAGTAGATGAATCTGTTAAAATATTGCAAGGACTTCAACCAAGATATGAGAAGCATCACAATGTTAAGTATGATGATGATGCAATAGAATCTTGTGTCTTCTTATCTGATAGATATATTTCAGATAAATTTTTACCGGATAAAGCTATTGATATTATGGATGAGGCTGGTTCACGCGCGCACATGTTAAATATAAAAGTTCCAAAGGAAATCACTAATTTAGAATTACAGATTGAGAAAGTTCATAATAATAAAGATGCAGCTATTTTATCTCAAAAATTTGAGGATGCAGCAAGTTTACGTGACGATGAACAAAAATTAACGAATAAACTCAGCAAAATTCAAAAGACTTGGAAAGTCAGTGAACAATCAAATCCTATTCAAATAAATGAGGATGATATTGCTGAAGTTGTATCAATGGTCACTCGAATTCCAATCCGAAATGTTGCTGAATCTGAAGGACAAAAGCTTTTAAAAATGAAACAAGAGCTTTCTGATAAAATAATTGGACAAGATCGAGCAGTAGAAAGTATTTCAAGAGCAATTCAGCGTTCACGTGCAGGTTTGAAAAGAAAGCATCGCCCTATCGGCGTCTTTTTATGTTTGGGTCCAACAGGTATTGGGAAAACTGAAACAGCAAAAGTCTTATCTAATTATTTATTTAGCCATAATGATGCGTTGATAAAGTTGGATATGAGTGAATATGGTGAGCGTTTTGCAATATCTAGATTAATTGGTGCTCCTCCGGGATATGTTGGCTATGAAGAAGGTGGAGAGCTTACAGAAAAAGTTCGTCGAAATCCTTATTCACTAATTCTTTTTGATGAAATTGAAAAAGCTCATCCTGATGTATTTAACACTCTTTTGCAATTATTTGATGAAGGAGTGCTGACAGATGGAATTGGTAGAAAAGTTGATTTTCGTAATACTATAATAATACTTACATCTAATATTGGTACTAAAGAGATAAAAGGTGGGACAAGCTTTGGTTTTTCAAAAGCATCAAGTGCAGCTTCATACGATGCCATGAAAAGTTTGATTTTGGATAGAGTAAAAGATACGTTTAATCCTGAGTTTATTAATAGGTTGGATGAAACAATTGTTTATAATGCTCTTACGAAGGAAGATGTATTAAAAATTATAAATTTGCAATTAATAGATCTTCAAGAGAATTTAGGTCTTCTTGGATTAACCTTAACTGTAACAAGAAAAGCTAAGAATTTTCTCATAGATAAAGGTTTTAATCAGGAATACGGCGTTCGTTATCTAAATAGAGAAATTCAAAATTTATTAGAAGATCCTTTATCAGAATTATTATTAGGAAAAAAATTTGCTGGCACTAAGGGTGTCAAAGTTGACTTCAAAAACAAAAAACTTTCAATTTTACCTCTACCTGGAAAAGCTATTAAGAAAAACGCTGACTCAAAAGTTGTTAAAAAATCGACAAAATCAGCTGATATCAAGCAATAATCTGCCATATAAACGTAATTTATATTAATATATCTGCCAAAACGGCGACAATATAATCTTGGCACATAAATTGTTTCATTCATAATAATTATCAATCCTCATTTATTAAGGAGTAATTAAAATGGGAAAAATTATTGGCATTGATCTTGGAACTACAAATTCTTGTGTAGCTGTTCTTGAGGGAGGTGAACCGACAGTTATTAATAGTACTGAAGGCGGGAGAACAACACCATCTATTGTTGGCTTTGCAAAAGATGGAGAACGGCTAGTTGGACAGGCAGCTAAAAGGCAAGCTGTAACAAATCCAGAGAATACAGTTTTTTCTATAAAACGTTTTATGGGAAGAATGTTTGATGAAGTTGAAAATGAAATAAAAGATGTCCCTTATAAAATTGAAAAAAGTGAATCGGGATCTGTCGTAGTGAATGCTGCTGAAAAAACTTATACACCACCAGAGATTGGTGCTATGATCCTACAAAAATTGAAGCAAACAGCTGAAGATCATCTTGGTACCACAGTAACTGATGCAGTAATAACAGTTCCAGCTTATTTCAATGATTCACAAAGACAAGCTACTAAAGACGCTGGAAAAATTGCAGGATTAAATGTAAAAAGGATAATTAATGAGCCGACAGCTGCATCATTAGCTTATGGGCTTGATAAGAAAAAAGATGAAACTATTGCCGTTTTTGATTTAGGAGGAGGTACTTTTGATATTTCTATTCTTGAATTGGGTGATGGAGTTTTTGAAGTAAAATCAACTAGCGGCGATACTCATTTAGGTGGTGATGACTTTGATCGAAAAGTTATCGATTGGATTGCCTCTGAGTTTAAAACAAGTGATGGTATTGATCTAAAAAAAGATCCAATGGCTCTACAACGATTAAGAGAAGCAGCTGAAACTGCAAAAAAAGAATTATCTACTTCAAAACAGACTGAAATTAATTTACCATTTGTTACAGCTGATTCTTCAGGCCCAAAGCATTTGAATTTGACATTGACTAGAGCCAAGTTTGAAGAGCTTGTTTCAGATCTTGTTGAAAGGACTGTTGATCCTTGTTTGAAAGCTATAAAAGATGCAGGTTTATCTGCAGCGGATATAAATGAAGTAGTCTTAGTTGGTGGCTCTACTAGAATGCCCAAAATTCAAGAAAAAGTAAAAGAGATTTTTGAGAAAGAACCAAATCACAGCGTCAATCCCGATGAAGTTGTTGCTTTGGGTGCAGCTATACAGGGTGGCGTTTTATCTGGAGATGTTGATGATATATTATTACTAGATGTTACACCACTTTCTCTTGGTATAGAAACTTTGGGAAGTGTATCTACTAAGTTGATTGAACGTAATACTACTATACCAACAAAGAAGTCTCAAGTTTTTTCAACCGCAGCTGATAATCAAACAACAGTTGAGATTCATGTGTTACAAGGAGAACGCGAAATGGCTCTTGATAACAAAACCATTGGAAGATTCCATTTAGATGGAATTCCTCCTGCACCTCGAGGAGTACCTCAAGTTGAAGTTACTTTTGATATAGATGCTAACGGTATCCTTAATGTTAGTGCTAAAGATAAAGCTACTGGAAAAGAGCAAAGTATACGTATTGAAGCATCGAGCGGTCTATCTGATGCTGAAGTTGATAAAATGGTTAATGATGCAAAGAAGCATGAGACTGAAGACAAAAACAAACGTGAAAAAATCGATATGGATAATCAAGCTGAACAGCTGATTTATCAAACCGAAAAAAATATTGACGAATATAAAGATAAGTTAAGCAAAGAAGAGAAAAAAGCTTTAGAAGATGCAGTATCAAAGGTTAAAACCGCCAAAGAAAGTTCTAATTCTGATGACCTTAAAACCGCGGTAGATGAATTAAATAATGCTTGGAATGCTGTTGCTTCTAAAATGTATGAAACCGCCAAAGAGCCTGGAGCAACTGACAATTCGAAAGAAACTAAATCTAAGTCTAAAACAAAATCTAAAAAGAAAGATGATGCCGAGATTGAAGATGCAGATTTTGAAGTTGTAGACTAGTAATTATCTTCTCAAAGAATAGATAATAAAAAAGCGTTCCGAATTCGGGGCGCTTTTTTTGTTTATGGAACTTAAGGAACGTAACTTCATATGATGGAGAAAGCATTCAAAGAAATAATGACAAAGCGTCAAATAATTAATATTTTTCTTCTACTTGGAATCTTCGTTGCACTATTTGCTCTATTTAGGCCAAGCATTTGGCAAGAAAGAATTGAAACCTATTTAAATAATCAACTAGTTAAAAAAGGCTGGTCGATAAATATAAGTGAGTTATCCGGACACTTATTTTTCAATCTCTATTCAGACAATGTAGATCTAATACATGAAAATGGTACATCAATATTGTTTCCTAAAGTAAGTGCTCATATTGAATTGATTCCGTTAATAGCGGGAAAAATAGTTCTAGATAAATTATTGGTGCCTGAGACCGAAATCAGGTTGTTAATTGGAGATGATAACAATGATTCTTTGATAGATAATATTAAATTTAAACCCGAAAAAATTCCTATCAACATAAATCAAATCTTTTTAGATGGGAATATATATACATCCTACTCAGATTCAATTCCAGATGTTCAATTCCTCATTGATGGTAAAGTGAACTCATCTTTAGAAGAAATGAATATTAGTTTAACTGAAATAGAGATTAGTTCTTCAATACCAGGCCTTAATTTTTCTGGAGAAGGTATTGATGGTGTTTTATCTTCAAAAAAAATTGACCTAAATATTGATAAAGGGAATATTAATGATTTTGAAATTAGTGGAGAATTTAATTATGATCTTGAGAATGATAAGTTTTTGATGGCGGAACTAGATTTACTTGAATATGAAATTCCAAAAAAAATATTTTCTCAATTACCGCTTCAACCTGAGTTATCTAAAATATCAGCCAAATTAAAGATTGAATCAGATATGAATTATTATAGAGGAGATTTGTTGATAAAGAATGATTTGGGATTAGATATGACTGGAAAATTTAATCTTAAGAGATTAGATAATTTATTCCAATTAGATTCATTAATATTAACTGACGATGAAACAAGCTTAATAATTATTGGCGTTTATGAAAAGGCGGGACGTTTTAATGGAATTATTAACTTAGATAATCTAGATATAAGTGATTGGATTTCAAAAAGCAAGGAAACAGATCTTTCAGGTTATTTATTGATAAATGGAGAAATGCCAGATAATGAAATATCTATATTAGATATTAATGCAGAAATCAGTGAATCTATTCTTTTTGAAAGAGAACCTTCATCAATTTCAGGAGGTATATCTTACCAAAATAATAATTTATTTATAACTAATCCTATTACGTTAACTATTGGTCCTTCAATCGTCTCAATTAAAGGAGAAGCAGACTTCGATAATAGGAGTATGAACTTGGACCTTTCATTAACAGAAGCTTCAACATTTTTGATCAATAATTTTTGGTCTGATTCACTTAATAGTGGAAATGCAACTGGGTCTATGAAAATGTTCGGCTCCTTCAATGAAATAGGTATCAACACAGAATTGATCATTAACGATTTTAAATATAATGATATCATGTTGGACATTTTTGAGCTTTCATCAGAAATAGGAAATCTCAATAATTTAAATGATGGTTACGTTAATCTTAAGTTTGGAAATGGATTTTGGAAAGAATATGGATTTGAAAGTGGTACAGGTTCATTTCTTTTAAATAATAATTTTATAGAAATTTCAAGTTTTGAATTAAAAAATAAAGATGATTTTTTTCAATTTAATGGTTCCATAGAGTCTGATAGCGTGTTCACTTTGGATAGGTTGCAATTTGCATATCGAAATCACTACTTAATCAATCTTAAACCAGTAAAAATCCTGTTTCAAGACGATTTTATTTCAACATTACCATTTGAAATTCATGTAGATGATGGCGTCGTTGAAGGATTTTTCAAAACAAACCCTATAATGGGTAATTTGAAATTTTCAAATGTTACGACTGATTTACTGAGTTTATTTCCGTCAGGTTATTCTGAAAACTTAAAAGGGAATATTTTTGGAGACCTCACAATTGGGGAAAATTTAAATCCGAAAGCATTTGATCTGAACGTTAATCTTAAGAATGGAGAAATTGCTAACCAACCTTTTGATGATTTGGAAATTTTGACACATTACAATGATGGAGT
This sequence comes from uncultured bacterium, assembly GCA_964428745.1. GTDB lineage: Bacteria > Fidelibacterota > Marinisomatia > Marinisomatales > TCS55. Next base: position 44,459 of record CAYRYZ010000004.1, read on the forward strand.
TCTAGATTTAGAAGTTTTAAAACTAACTTACGGCAAAGATTCAAATTTTAACATAAAAGGTATATTGCCAGTTAACTATGATTCTAGCCGATCTGCGAAAGTGAATCTTAAATCTGAATTTAAAAATATTAATATGACGTTTTTTACACAGTTCTCAAACGTATGGAAAGATAAACTCTTTGGAATATTCTCAGGTCAGCTTTCTATGGGCGGTACAACAAAGAATACGAATTTTAATATAAATGGTAAAATAGATAATACTTTTTATATGGGCGTCCCACTTGGAACACTGAAATGGAAAGGAAATTATACTGATAAAACATTGACATTTAGCGAATTCACTTCTGATTGGAGTGATAACCATATTTCAGGTTCAGCAATTTTACCTATCATATATGATCTTGCAGTAGCTGAAAAGACTTGGCATTCTGATGGAGAACTATTTGTAAAAACAGAAGGATCTTTTAAATCGGCAGTATTTTTATCAACCTTTTTAACAGAGACAGATTCTCTTGTTGGAGATATAAACATTAAATTGAATATTAAAGGTCCAACTGATAACTTAATTAGGGACGGCGAAATATCCATAATAGATGGATCCATTTATACGGTATTAATGGATGAACCCATAAATAATATTGCAGCTTCAGCTACTTTATCAGATAATATTATGAATATTAATTCATTTAGTTCTACCCTATATGACTCTGATTTAAAGAAGAATATTGATAATAATATAAATTTATCTGGAAAGATAAATTTTAAACGATTTTTTGAACCTAGATATGATTTGCAAATTTTAGGTGAAAATATATTTTATAGATCATTAAATGGAGATGTAGAAGGATATGGTGATTTAGATTTGACTTTAGTTGGAAAAGATACATTGGAAATAGTTGGTACTATTAAAGCAAAGAATGGGGCTATATACAAAGAATTCACTGGTGATGAGGCTGTAGCATCGATAGAAGAAAAAGGTCGGATAACAACAAACTATAATGTGCGCTTTCCAATTGAAGATACTTTTTCTATTAGGAATTCACAAATTGATGCAAAAATTACTGGAGAAATTGCTATGTCTAGGCAATTTGATAGTGATTGGAATTATGCTGGTGAAATCAAATTTATTGAAGGAAATATATATTATTATTTGGGCGACGTTTTTGAAGACCTTAGGGGCTCAATGACATTAGATGGAGAAGGTTTCAATCCTTTCCTTGAATTAAATGCTTCAACTCAAATAGGAGATGCCAAAATCATTCTGGGAGTTTATGGACCGTTTGATAATCCGGAATGGAATTTTGATAGTGATAAGGGATATACTGAAAGTGATATTTTGCAGTTACTTACTTTTAATACTCGTGTGGCTGAAGAAGGAATAACCACTGAAGGTTTAGGTACTCAAGCACAAACAATTTTAGGCGCATATTTAGAAAGACAATTGGAGAGAAATTTCTTTAAGTCTACTGGGCTTAAATCCACCGGATTGATTGAAGATGTTGAAATCTCTGGTACGTCAGAATTAATTAACCCAGGGCAAGGTGAAGAATTTAGTATTAGCGCAAAAGTAAATAAGAACTTCAGTTTAAGTTATAGACGGTCATTCTCATTGGAAGCAGCTTACAAAAACAAGGTAGGTGTTGAATATAAATTAAATCCTAATTTCTCGGTCATTGGAAATGTGGATGAGACGGGACAAGTTCATATGAAGTTCCGTGTTCGCCGCGTATACTAGACCGAGTAAATGAAAAAAATAATATTATTTCTGGCAGTTATTGTCAATTATCCGTTGTCATCTCAATCTCAAGAGGATTACTTTGTTAATAAAGTATCTTTTGTTGGGAATGAAGTTCTAAGGAAATCTGACCTTTTCAACCAATTAGAACTTAAACCCTCATCACTATCACTTTTCTCAAAACCGACATTTGATCGACGTCTTTTGAAATTAGATGCAATCTCTATTAAAAATTATTATCACTCGCAAGGTTTCCTGGAAGTTGCTGTTAAAGATTCATTCTCAATATCAAATGATGGAGTAGATGTATTTTTTGTTATTGAAGAGGGTAATAGATATTTATTGAATGATGTAAAGTTTAATGGGTTAAAGTCAATCAAAGAAAAATCAGTAAGATCAATTTTGGGCTTAAAACAAGGCGCCCCTTATAATCCAGTTCGAATTAATACTAATCTGACTCTTGTTGATGAAGAATACCAAGAGAAGGGGAAACTTTATGCAAAATTTGATATTCATCAGGAAATAAAAGATTCGGTAAATATTATTATCAATATTGATGAGGGGAATGATATCTATATTAATAAATCGTGGGTAAACGGAGTGGAGCGGATGGACTCAAGTTATGTCCTAAATGAAATAGCATTTAATGAGGGAGATTTATTTAAAAAAACCCTTATGGACAAAACAAAACGTAATTTGCTCCAGACAGGATTTTTCTCATCAGCTAGTCTAGTTACACATCCTGCAAACGTGGATACTTTAGTTAACATTGAAGTAAGAATAAGAGAATTTCAAAATAGAGGTACGCAAGATATTGAGTTTGGTTATACAGATATTGAAGCTGTCCCTGGGATAACCTCTTTAGTCGGACTCGGTGGATCAGTTCGCTGGTCAGATAGAATGATTTTAGGTACAAATAATCGATTTGACGCTACTGGATCAATGGTTATGCCAACAGAAACAGGATTTATATACCCAAGATTTAATAGTGAAATGAAATTTTCAAATCAACGCCCATTTAAAATGAAAATTCCAATTCAAATCAAATTATTTTTTCAACAATTCAAAAATTACGGAGATGAGTCGGGACCCTATGTACGTCGTTTTGGTTTACAATATTCAAATATTTTTCGATGGAATCGTCAAAGATCATTTTTAGATATTGGTGCAAGATTTGAACTGTTTGATAAATCCGAAGCATTTAATAATCAGATTGAGCAGCGGAAATTTAAAATACATCTTCACCAGGATAATCGTGATAATCCAATTTATCCACAAAAGGGTAATGTTTTAGTATTTCAATTAAATTCATTTGGTGGTGTATTAGGAGGTAATAGAACCTATAATAAATACGATATTGACCTTAGGCAATACTTATCTCCATTGAAAAATATTACCATTGCTGGAAGAATAAATGTTGGTATGATCTCTGGATGGAAGGCAGATTATGATAAGGATGATTCTGTTGAAATTGAAAGGGTTTTATATGAAAAGTTTTATTTAGGTGGAAGTAATACACTTCGTGGATTGAGGCCTCTTAGATTTTTTACCCATGCTACAGATAATGTTGATAATAATGATGATGGAATAGTAGATGATTCTGATGAATCTGATAAAATACCTTCAGGGAAAACAGCCAAATTTCTTACAAACTGGGAAATTAGGTTTCCATTATTTTGGAAAGTTGGTGCTGTACTTTTTTATGATGGCGGATCTATTAGCAATGATTTAATAACAATTAAGTCGAGTGATTTAAGATGGAATCGTGGTGTTGGTATCACCATTAACTTGCCAATTGGACCTATACGTATTGATTATGGAGAAGATCTTAATGACCCAAATATAAAACAGTTTCATTTTGGTTTACTCTATGCATTTTAAATTGGAACATTATTATTTATTTTTTGTAAATAATAGGAATCAAGTTGTCGGGCAAAAAAGATTTCATCTAAATTCACAGCCTATAATTTGTTTGTTATTACAATGAAAAATATATATAAACCATTAAGTATTATTTTTTTACTGATCGTGGGGTGCAGCCTATTCAAATCAGCCGAAGATCTTTATAATGAAGCAAATACGAAACGAGACCTTGGAGAACCAAAAGAATCCATAGTTTTGTTAAAACAACTTATTTCGAAATACGCTAATCATGAAAAAGCGCCTGACGCGCAATATCTTATTGCTGAAATTTATTATCGTGATCTTAGAGATTTCTCTATTGCAATTGAAGAATACGAAAATTTAAAAAATAGTTTTCCAAATAGCAGCAAAGTTCCTTTTGCACTATTTATGCAGGGATTTATATACGCAAACATGCTATCAGACTTCAAGCTAGCAAAAATTTTCTATACTGAATTTTTAAACAGATATTCAGAACATGAACTAGCAGAGTCAGTTTCTTTTGAACTGAAATATCTCGGTCTAGATATCAATGAAATTCCAACTCTTAAACACTTAACAAAAACGAAATAATTTAATTATGTCAGAATTTAGCTTATCCGAAATAAATGAACGTATCAGTAAACAATCAAAGTTTGTTGATTCTCTTAAAAAATCCATAGGAGAAGTGATTGTCGGTCAAAATGAATTGGTAGATAAAATATTAATTGGACTCCTTGCCAATGGACATATCTTGCTTGAAGGTGTCCCAGGCCTTGCTAAAACTCTTACGGTAAATACACTTGCTCAGGCAATTAATACCAGCTTCCAAAGGATCCAATTTACGCCTGATATGCTGCCTGCTGATCTATTGGGGACTTTAATCTTTAACCAAAAAAAAGCCTCTTTTGAAACTAGGAAAGGTCCAATTTTTTCAAATATTATTCTTGCCGATGAGATTAATCGTGCACCTTCAAAGGTTCAAAGTGCTTTACTTGAGGCAATGCAAGAGAGACAAGTAACTATTGGCGAAGAAACATTTAAGCTAGATAGTCCTTTTTTAGTCTTAGCTACTCAAAACCCCATCGAACAAGAAGGTACTTATCCTCTTCCAGAAGCTCAAATTGATAGATTTATGTTGAAGTTAAAAGTTGATTATCCTAATATAGATGAAGAGCGAATAATCATGCGTCAATCGGCAAAAACAGGGGATCTAAAACCCATAAAAGCTACTGTAAAACCAAACGACATTATTAAAGCTCAATCGATAATAAATGATATATATGTTGATGAGAAAGTTGAAGATTATGTTTTAAACTTAGTATTTGCTACAAGAAACCCAGAAAAATTCAATTTAAATGATTTATCTCAGCTTATTGAATTTGGAGCAAGTCCCAGAGCAACCATTAATTTGGTTCTTGCAGCCAAGGCTCGTGCATTTTTAGAACATAGAGGCTATATCACTCCTGAAGATATTCGTTATATAGGAAAAGATGTGTTATGCCATCGTGTGATATTAACATATGAAGCTGAAGCTGAAGAATTGACTTCTTATGATATTATTCAGAAACTCTTTGAATCAATAGAAATTCCATAATTGAATAATGAATTGATGCAGAACATCATTGTTTAATTGATATTATAATTTATCAACTTATTCATCGTTCTATAGTTTATGATACCAAAAGAAATAATCAAAAAAGTCCGACATATTGAAATTAGAACAAAGGGACTTGTAAATGATTTATTTGGAGGAGAATATCATTCTATTTTTAAAGGTAGAGGCATGACATTTTCTGAAGTTAGGGAATATGTTGCTGGTGATGATATTCGGATGATTGATTGGAATGTAACAGCTAGGAATGATGCCCCCTTTGTAAAGATTTTTGAAGAAGAGAGAGAATTGACGGTCTACCTTTTAGTTGATGTAAGCCAATCTGGAAACTTTGGGACTATTAATCAATTCAAATCTGAACTTGCAGCTGAGATTGCTGCAGTTTTAGGTTTTTCAGCAATAAAGAATCAAGATAAAGTAGGCCTTATTCTTTTTAGTGATGATGTTGAAAAATATATTGCACCTAAAAAAAATAAATCTCATATACTTCGTGTTATCCGAGAAGTTTTATTTAACAAACCAGCAAGTTCAGGCACATCAATTCAGGCAGGTATTGACTTCCTTATGAATGTAGCAAAACGTAAATCCGTAGTTTTCCTAATATCTGACTTTATAGATCAAGGCTATTGGAAATCATTAAAATTAGCAAATAATAAACACGATATGATTGGTATTAGAATTTCGGATCCTGCAGAACTATTGATTCCAGATATTGGACTAATTAAGGTTCAGGACCCAGAGACTAATGAAAAAATATGGGTAGATGTCTCCTCAAACAAAGATCGTGAGAATCTTTCCAGAAGTGTTCAGGAAAAATGGGATATTTTCGAAAGAGAATGCAGTCGCAATCAATTTGATGTAATTAATATAAGCACAGAAAAAGACTATGTTAATCCACTTATGAATTTTTTTCGAAAACGTGAAAAACGTTTTTAGTAGATGAGCAAATATTTATATATAGTAATTATTCTTTTTATATCATGTAATCAAAGTAATGTAGCCAAATCTGTTGAGTTGACAGTCTCATTAGATACTAATTATACAACAATAGGAACGCCTGTTTCTTATTCTATATATATTAAATCACCAAAGGACAAGATCATAGAATTTCCTGATTGGATATTAGAAGATCCTATTGAAATTCGATCAAAGTTTTTCGATAATTCAAAACATTTTTCTTCTTGGGGATCAAATCAAAAAGCTTCTGGTGAAATTGAAATGGTTTTTTGGGATACGGGTAGTGTCGTAATACCCGGTTATACAATTGCAGTACTAAACTCGGATAGCTCATTCAGTTACAATATGACTTCTGATTCAATGATAATTAATGTGATCTCAATAACTGAAAAAGATCCAGCTTTTTTTCAGTCTGGTGGGCAAATAATGCCTATAAAAGACCCTGTTCCAGTAAAAATGCCTTTACCATGGAGAAACATTATTTTGACATTCATTATGTTATCTATTATTATAGGAATTTTTATTCTTTATAAAAATCGCGTCCAAGCAAAAGTTAATTATATGAGTCCTCAAACATACTTAGATGGTCCCGATATAGTTGCTCTCGATAAATTAGAAAAGTTGCTTACCCTAGAGCTAGTAGATAAGAATAATGTTAAAGAGTTTTATGTACAGTTATCTTTTATTCTTAGAGAATACACAGAAAATAGTTTGTTTATTAGAACTCTGGAAATGACGACAGAACAGATAAATACTCATAGAAATTTATTCCCATATCCTGATAATTGTATTGATAGTTACTTAGATATTTTATCGACAGCTGATATGGCAAAATACGCAAAACATTATAATAATATAGATCGATGCAAAAGCGATTTAAACCATTCTCGAAATTTTGTCCAAGATACAGTCCAATTTTGGAAACCTTCTTTTTCTATATCATAAAAATTAGGGAGAATTTATTGTGCAAAAAGCTAAATTTGCCGGTTATAAATAAGGATAATTAATGGCATCTACTTCAGATATTAAAAACGGTTCCGTAATACTACACAAAAATAAGAGGATGAAAGTGGTTGAATTTTTGCATGTAAAACCTGGTAAAGGCCCTGCTTTTGTTCGTACAAAACTAAAGGATATATTATCAGGTAAGATCATTGATGAAACCTTTAATGCCGGAGTTAAGCTTGAATTCTTAAAAATTGAAGCCAAAGAAATGCAATTTCTTTACAATGATGAGGATTCTCATGTTTTTATGGATAACATAACATATAATCAATTCAATGTTTACAATGACCAAGTTGGCGATACTAAGTTTTATCTTAAAGGAGGAGCAACTATAGATTTACTGTTTGATGGCGATGAAATTTTAGATATTCGTCTACCATCTCATGTTATACTTGATGTAACAGAAACAGAGCCAGGAATTAAAGGTAACACTGCAACAGGGGCAACAAAACCAGCTACATTGGAAACTGGTTTTACCTTACAAGTGCCATTATTTATCGATGAAGGGGATAAAATAAAAATTGATACTCGATCTGGAGAATATATTGAACGAGTAAAATCTTAATCGTATCTTCAGGGGTTATACATAACTAATTAAAGAGAGAATAATGTGGCAAGATAAAATTAAAGAAATAATTTACCTGCTGGACAATAGCGATGTTAATGAAATAGATGTAACCTTTTGGGGTAGACGTTTTAGAGTGGTTAAATCTGCAGTTGGGAATGATGAGACCGAAGCGCCACCTAAGACTAAAAGTGTTTCTGTAAATTCACCTCAACTTGATACACAAAAGAATGAGCCTGTTAAATCTTCAAATGAAGAGAATATTTTGGCACCCATGCCAGGGACATTTTATGCTGCACCAACTCCTGAAGCAGAAGCATTTGTAAAATCAGGTGATATTGTATCAAAAGGTGACACGTTATGTATTATTGAGGCGATGAAGATAATGAACGAGATAGAGGTTGAAAAATCTGGTAAAATTACTGAAGTCGTGGCAAATAATGGCGAACCTGTCGAATTTAATCAAACCCTTTTTATTATAGATACGACTTAGCAAAAGTAAAATGTATAAAAAAATACTCATTGCTAATCGTGGAGAAATAGCTTTACGAGTGATACGAGCATGCCATGAATTAGGCCTAAAATCTGTAGCTGTCTATTCATCTGCAGATAAATACTCACTGCACGTAAAATTTGCGGATGAAGCGATTTGTATTGGCCCCCCTGATAGCAAAGAATCATACTTAAATATCCCTAGGATTATTTCAGCTGGCGAGATAACGAATGCTGATGCTATTCATCCTGGATATGGATTTTTAGCAGAAAGCGCAGAATTTTCTAACATTTGCAAAGAAAATGGGTTTTCTTTTATTGGACCAAGTGGAGATATAATCAATGCGATGGGAAATAAAGCCCAAGCAAAAAAAACTATGAAAGCGGCAGGAGTGCCCATTATTCTTGGGAACGAAGGTGTACTGCAAGATGTGAAAGAAGCTAGAGATATAGCAAATGAGATGGGGTATCCTGTAATGTTAAAAGCTTCAGCTGGAGGTGGAGGACGTGGGATGCGTTTAGTTCAAAAAGATAGTGAATTAGATCGTGCGTACTCAACGGCGAGCACTGAAGCTCTAAGAGCATTTAATAATGGTGAATTATATTTAGAAAAATTCGTAGAAAAACCACGTCATATAGAGATTCAAATATTAGCTGATTCAAATGGTAATGTGGTAAGCCTTGGCGAGAGAGAATGTTCTATTCAACGACGTCATCAAAAACTTTTAGAGGAATCACCATCTTCAGCAGTAGATGAAGATCTCCGTAAACGAATGGGAGAGGCAGCTATTACTGGGGCAAAAGCTGTAAATTATGTAGGAGTTGGGACTGTTGAGTTTCTTTTGGATAAAAATAAAGATTTTTATTTCATGGAAATGAATACTCGCATACAAGTTGAACATCCAATTACAGAGATGGTGACTGGAGCAGATTTGATTAAATGGCAAATCCTAACACATGCCGGTGAGAAGTTCCCTGATTATCTATATAAAATGAAACTTAGAGGACACTCGATAGAATGTAGAATCAATGCAGAAGACCCAGATATGAACTTTGCTCCTTCTCCAATGAAGATAACAAGCTTTCATATGCCAGGAGGAAAAGGAGTAAGAATTGATTCTCACGCCTATGCTGGTTATGAGATCCCCTCAAATTATGATTCTCTAATTGGGAAATTGATTGTTCATTCACCAAATAGAGAATCTGCTATAAATCGAATGGAGAGAGCCCTTGAAGAAACAATTATCGAAGGGCCAAAAACGACTATTCCATTTCATCAAGCTATTATGAAAGATAAAAAATTTAGATCTGGAGATTTTGACACTGGTTTTTTAGAATCATTTAATTATACAAAAAAGGGGGAATAAAAATGGATTTACCACAGAATTTAAAATATACAAAAGAGCATGAATGGGTAAAAATTGATGGTGATTTATTAATTGTAGGAATAACTGATCATGCGCAAAGTGAACTTGGTGATATTATTTTTATTGAATTCCCTGATCTAAACCAAGTGATATCAAAAGATGATCCTTTTGGAACAATTGAGGCGGTTAAAACTGTAGCTGATTTATTTGCTCCGGTTTCAGGAAAGATTATTGAAATTAATCAAGATCTTGAAGATAACCCTGAATTAGTGAATTCAGACCCTTATGGGGAAGGATGGATCGTAAAAATAACTGATTTTGATAAGTCTCAATTAGATGCCCTACTTGATTCGAATAATTACGAAGAAATAATATAATGTTGGATATTAAGCAGATTATCAAAGATAGTGTTGAAGTTAAACTCTCAATGTTAAATGATTGTATAAATGAGATTGAATCTGCAGCAATAATGATGATTGATGCTTCAGAAAAAGGAAATAAAATTCTCTGGTGTGGCAATGGAGGATCAGCGGCTGATGCTCAACATATGGCCGCCGAGCTAATGGGTGGACTCCGTAGTCACGATAGGCCTGCCATTGCTTCTTTGGCGCTCACTACAGATTCTTCTTTTATCACAGCTTGGTCAAACGATACAGATTATGAGTCTATTTTTTCTCGTCAGATTGAAGCTTTAGGGTCTGAAGGTGATATATTAGTTGCAATTTCTACAAGTGGAAATTCAATGAACATTATTCGGGCTATCGATGCTGCAAAAACTAAAAATCTGAATATTATTATTTTAACAGGTAAAACAGGTGGAAAAATGATTGATATGGGTGACATTTCCATTTCTATTCCATCCAATGACACTCAGCGTATTCAAGAGGGGCATTTGCTTGTTGAACATATTCTTTGTGAATCAGTTGAGGCATCTATACTCGATTAATTATGAAACATTTTATTCATCAATATATGAATAAGCTCAAATCGGAGCGTAGAAAATCAAATAATACATTGATGTCTTATATGAGAGATTTAAATCAATACCATGATTATCTTGATAATGAATTAAATATAAAATCTATAATTAAAGTAACATTGGGACATATTAGATCATATGTTCGATATTTAGATGATAAAGGTTTGTCAGCTAACTCCATAAAGAGAGCTATCTCATCAATAAGAGTATATCATAATTATCTATCAGAGAAAGGATTAATGAAAGATAATCCAGCTCATCTCTTGGAAATTCCCAAAGTCCCAAAAAAATTGCCAAATATTTTGACAATTCAAGAGATTGAGGATATTTTAAGTGCAATTCCAAGTAAAACTCCTATGGCAATCAGAGACCTTGCTATTTTTGAGCTCTTGTATTCGTGCGGTCTTCGTGTCACAGAGCTCTGCGATTTAAAAATTGCGCATATTTTATGGGATTCAGATATGATACGTGTATTAGGCAAAGGAGGAAAGGAAAGGTTTGTGCCACTTGGCCCCATTGCTAAAGAAAATTTAACAAATTATTTAAATCAAGAAAGGCCAGAACTGTCCAAAAAAAAATCTAAAGTGGCAGAAATATTTTTGAGCCGCAATGGCAATAAATTAACAAGAATGATGATTTGGATTCTTCTAAAGAAATGGACAGCAAATGCTAATATAAATAAAGAAGTAAGTCCTCATACATTACGACATTCTTTCGCAACGCACCTACTTGAAGGCGGTGCAGATCTCAGATCTGTCCAAGAAATGCTTGGGCATGCGGATATAACCACCACTCAAATATATACACATTTAGACAAAGAACATTTGAAACAGGTTCATAGAGACTTTCACCCTAGGTTTTAGAGATATGCTATTTAGGTTACCTCCAGAAGTACTTGTTCTACTGATTCCTGTGCTTTTATTTGCACTTGTTTTCCATGAGTTTTCTCATGGTTGGGTGGCAAATAAACTAGGAGACCCCACTGCAAAATATGCAGGGCGTTTAACTTTGAATCCTATGGCACATTTAGATTTATTTGGGTCATTGATGATCCTTTTTGTTGGTTTTGGTTGGGCAAAGCCTGTACCTGTTGATTCACGCTACCTGGCAAATCCTAGGACTGATATGATGAAGATTGCTTTTGCTGGACCCGCATCAAATTTATTATTGGCTTTTATTGCAGGTTCATTAATTCGATTAACTGGAAACATGGGAGTTTTATCGAGTATGCTAATTATGTTTGCACAGATAAATATTATGTTAGCAGTGTTTAATATGATTCCTATCCCTCCTTTGGATGGATCTCAGATATTTTCAGGGTTAATGATCCGACATAATCCTGATTTGGTAATTAAACTTCAAGTTTATGGGCCGCAAATTTTAATGGGATTAATTCTTTTTGGAATGTTGACAAGTATTTCACCTATATGGTGGATTATAAGTCCATTTGTTAATTTTTTTATGTTTTTATTTGTAGGTATATGACTTGAAAAGACATTTTAAACAAATATTGCCAACTCGTAGACATCAACGATCACTTTTAGCAACAATATCGACATTGGTTGTGGTTTTATTGCTTATAAATTATTTGATAAAAGTTACTTAGGGAAACTGATGAAACTTATTGAGTGCGTCCCTAATTTTAGTGAAGGTAAAGATTTATCAAAAATCAGAGTTATTACCAATGCCATTGAAAGTATTGGTGGCATTACCTTATTAGATGTAGACCCTGGTCCAGATACCAATCGAACTGTAGTAACTTTTGTTGGTTCTCCAACAGCTGTTGAGGAAGCAGCATTTTTAGGCATTAAGACAGCTTCCGAAGTTATAGATATGTCGAAACACAAAGGTACGCACCCTAGGATTGGAGCTACTGATGTCTGCCCATTAATTCCAGTTAGTAATGTTTCTGATAAAGAATGCATTGAAATATCGATAAGAATTGCAAAGCGAGTTGGAGATGAATTGGGCATTCCAGTTTACTTATACGAAAAATCTTCTAAAAAGAAATATCGTAAACGACTTCCCGATGTTAGAAAGGGGGAGTATGAGGGGTTAGTCAAAAAACTTAAAGATCCAAAATGGAGACCTGATTACGGTTCAACAAAGTTTAATTCTGCCTCAGGTGCTACAATTATAGGTGCTCGAGATTTTCTAATAGCATATAATATTAATTTAAATACAAGAGATCATAGGCTGGCTACTGATATAGCTTTTGAACTACGTGAAAGTGGTAGAAGTAAACGAATACCTAACCCTGATTCATTGAATCTATTAGATGGTGAAATTGTTAGAAATACTGATGGTTCTCCTGTAAAAATTAAAGGTTTATTTCAAGAGGTAAAAGCAGTTGGGTGGTATGTTGATTTATATAAACGTGCCCAGATATCAATTAATTTTAATAATTACAAAGTTTCATCTGTTCATGAAGTCTTCGATGCGGCTTGTAAACTAGCAGAAGAAAGAGGAGCTCGAGTAACTGGTAGTGAATTAGTGGGATTGGTGCCTCAAGATGCACTGCTAATGGCAGGGAATCATTATTTAAAAAAACAATCTAGATCTTTAGGAATCCCTAAAAAAGATATTATTGAAACTGCTATACAATCTTTAGGGCTGAATGACGTTGTGCCCTTTAAACCCGAAGATAAAATTATAGAAAATGCCATAAGCAAAACCAGTCGTGAATTATCATCTCTTACAATAAGTAAATTTGTTGATGAACTTTCAAGAAATAGTGTAGCTCCAGGTGGTGGATCCGTATCAGCATTAGTGGGATCCTTGGGTGCATCATTATCATCAATGGTGGCAAGTCTTACTCATGAAAAGAAAGATTTTACTAAATTAAAAAATGAAATGGATAAAATTGGTCTTAAATCTCAATCCTTAAAAGATAGACTTACATTTTTAATTGATGAAGATACCAATGCATTCAAACAATTGATGAAAATGAATCGATTGCCTGAATCAACGCCCATGGAGTCCAAGTATAAAAAAGAATCCATCAAAAAAGCGAATGAGTATGCAATTGAAGTGCCTTTTGAAGTAGCCTCTCTTTGCTTACGTATTCTCGAAATAGCAAAAATATTGGTTGAAAAAGGGAATCCTAATTCAGTAAGTGACGTTGGTGTTGCATCTGAAGTTGCTCTTAGCGGAGTTAGAGGAGCAGCAATGAATGTGTTAATTAATTTACAGGGATTAGGGAATAGCGCTTATTGTAAGGAAAAAGAAAAAAATGTTCGCGACCTAATTAAAAAAGCAGAAACCTTACATAATGATATATTTAAGAAAACCTTAAATACTATAATTAAATGATCAAGTTATTATCTGAGGATATTCGAAATAAAATTTCTGCAGGAGAGGTAGTTGAACGCCCAGCTTCAGTAGTTAAAGAATTGATTGAAAATAGTATTGATGCCAATGCGACAAAGATCAGTATAGTAGTAGAAAAAGGCGGACAGCAATTAATTCAAGTAACTGATGATGGTTGCGGTATTCCTGAGGGTGAATTATCAATTGCTTTTGATCGATACTCAACTAGTAAAATAGAAATCCTAGATGATTTATTTGCGATTGATACACTGGGATTTAGGGGTGAAGCTCTAGCTAGTATTGCATCTGTTTCAGAAGTGAATATTCTATCTGCTAATGGGAGCGGAAATGGTTTTGAAATGGCTATTTTGAATGGAAAAACTGGAGAATTGAAGCCAGCTCCCGATATACCTGGCACTGCAATAACTATTAGAAATTTATTTTATAATACTCCTGCTCGAAAAAAATTCCTTAAAAGCCCTCGAGCCGAATTACGTAAAGTTGTGGAAATGGTTAGAAGGTTTGCTTTAGGATATCCGGAATGCTCGTTCAATTTAGTATCTGATGGAAGAGATATTTTAAAACTTCAAATGGAAGATCTTGAAAATCGAATTGTTCATGTAATGGATCCTGCATATCGAGATCAGCTTTTACCTATTAATTTTTCTAAAGGTGATTATTCTATTTCTGGATTTCTTGGAAACTTAAATTTGATTCGATCCAGGCCAGGTGAACAATATATTTTTTTGAACAATAGATTTATAATGAATCGATTAATGAATTCTTCTGCATATCAAGCATATGGCGCTTTATTAAAGCGTGGAGAATATCCTTTTTTCTCAATAAATCTATCCATACCTCATCATCAGGTAGATGTAAATGTTCATCCGATGAAAACGGAAGTAAGATTTAAAGATGAATGGAGAATCTTTCATGTATTAAAATCATCTTTTGAAGAATCGTTAGAGCCTATTTTGCAAACTATACCCGATCTAGAGAAACTGAGTTTTGGGAACCAATTTAATGTTGAAGCTTCTTTTGATTTGCAAACTCAAGATTCAGAATCTTTTCAAAAAGATTTTATTTTTGAAGAGATAGGTACCTCAAATAGTGGCTTTAAACCTATGGTTGATCGAGCAAAAAATTATGTATCTCAATTAGCTTCAAGAACTGATCAAGATCCAAACCAAGTTAATCTAAATAACATTTGGCAAGTACATTCTAAATATATTGTTTCACCTATTACTAGTGGATTAGTAATAATTGACCAACACGTGGCGCATGAAAGAATCCTATTCGAAGAAGCGATGAAGTCATTTGATTCTAATCCGATGTCAGCCCAAACTCTTCTATTTCCTGAAGTCATGGAATTTTCACCTGATGATTTTTCAGTGCTATTGGATGTTTTGACTTATTTGGAAAAGATGGGGTTCCGTATGAGCCAATTTGGAGATAATACGATAATGGTTGAAGCGATACCTTCAGAAATGTCTTGGGGAAATGAAAAGCTGATTATTAGAGAAATGCTTGATAATTATCTAGAAAATCAAAAAGAATATTCTTCTTTTCAAGAAGCTTTGGCTGCTAGTTTTGCTTGTAAAGCAGCAATTAAAGCTGGTGATGTATTAAACGTTGATGAGATGCGAGAATTAGTAAATAGACTTTTTGGTACAAAACATCCTTATTATTGCCCACATGGGAGACCTATAATTATTCAATTATCAATGGAAGAACTTGACCGTCGATTCGAGCGTATTTAACCTTAGCCTACTTATTTATAATAAACATTAATTAATTTTTTGAAACCAATAAATAATTCATTAGCAATTATTGGTCCAACCGCAAGTGGGAAAAGTTCGGTAGCAGTTGAGATTGCGAAGAGAATTAAAGGTGAAATAATAGGCCTTGATTCAAGGCAGATATATAAAGATATGGCTATTGGGACTGCACAACCAAGCATAAAAGAGCAACGGGGAGTATTTCATCATTTAATTGGAATTAAGCCACCATCAGAAACAATTAGCGCAGGTGCCTATTCAAAATTAGTATTAGATGTAGCTAAAGATATTAAGTCAAGAAATCATATACCTGTATTATGCGGTGGCTCTGGATTATACTATCGAGCTTTAACCCAAGGTATTTTTGATGAGAGTAAGACAGATCTTAAGATTAGAAAAGAACTTGAAAATGAGTATGATCAACATGGATCTGAAACTCTTATGTCTAAATTAATATCTATTGACCCTGATTATGCAAAAAATGTCCATCCTAATAATAAAAAAAGGCTTATTAGAGCATTAGAGATATATCAAAGTACTGGAAAAACACCAACACAAAATTACAATAAACAATCAAATAGCTCAAAAAATAATACACTAGATCTTTTTACAATTTATCTGGAATGGGAAAAAAGTGAATTAAATAATAGGATTAAAACTCGCACTAAAGAAATGTTAAAAGCCGGATGGATTGATGAAGTAAAGAAATTATTAAAGGATTATTCCGATGCTATCATACCTCCATTAGATTCTATAGGGTATAGAGAAATAGTATCATATATAGATGATAACACAACACTTAGGTCTTTGGAAAAAACAATTGCTATAAAGACTAGACAATTTTCAGTTCGTCAAATCAAATGGTTTAATAAAGAATCAATAGATTTAACTATAAAGATGAAAAGTAATAAGTCTATAAACCAAATTTGCGATCAAGTCATTAATGAAATTCAGCGATGACGAACTTGTTTTTATAGTAAAATAAAATGTATCTTTCACCGCTCTTTAAACCATTCCAGAGAGAAGGTAAGGGCAATAATTATTAATCTCCGATAAGTTATCTTTGGAATGGATTCAACTGCCCGGAGATTTTTTATTATAAGGAGGTGCCTATGGCATCATCCACAACGAAGCAGATTATGGATTCATCAGCCATCAATCGGTCAATCACACGTTTGGCACATGAAATTCTTGAGCGTAATAACGGTGCAAAGGATTTAATGTTAATAGGTATTTTAACAAGAGGTGAGCCACTTGCAAAAAGACTCTGTAAGCTAATCAAAAATATATCTAAGGTAGATATCCCAATTGGTTTTGTAGATATAACGTTTCATAGAGATGATTTTCGTAGTCGATTAGTGGTCCCTCAGGTAAAAGGTACAAATATTCAAGATTCGATTAATGAAAAAGTAGTCGTTCTCGTTGATGATGTGTTGTTCACTGGTCGCACAATTCGCGCTGCCATGGATGAGTTAAATGCATTTGGTAGACCCAGCAATATTCAATTAGCGGTACTTGTGGATAGAGGTCATAGAGAGTTGCCTATCAGAGCTGACTTCGTTGGAAAAAATATCCCAACCCATGAAGGTGAGCACGTTAAAGTATGGGTAAAAGAAATAGATAATAAAGATTTAGTTACCCTAAAAAATTATAGTAAAGCTTAATTATGCAGAATAAACATTTATTAGGCTTAGAAAATTATCCTGCTCAAGATATCCAAACAATTATTGATACTGCATTTAGCTTTAAAGAAGTCCTCGAACGCCCTATTAAAAAGGTGCCTTCTCTGCAGGGAAAAACAATTGTAAATTTATTTTTTGAAAATTCTACTCGTACAAGAATTAGTTTCGAATTGGCTCAAAAAAGACTTAGCGCTGATACAGTAAACTTTTCAGCATCTACATCGAGCCTAAAAAAAGGTGAAACATTTAAGGATACTTCACAAAATATTGAAGCAATGAAAATCGATGCCGTTGTTATGCGACATCCAACTCCCGGTTCTCCGCTTCAACTAACAAATTATATTGATTCTATAGTCATTAATGCAGGAGATGGGACACATGAGCATCCCACTCAAGCAATCCTTGATATGACTAGTCTTCAAGAAAAATTTGGATATCTAAAAGGACTAAAAATTGGGATTATTGGAGATATCGCACATAGTAGAGTTGCTTTAAGTAATATTTATGGACTTAAAATTATGGGCGCAGATGTGACTTTATGTGGTCCATCTACTTTAATACCACCACATGCTGAAGAATTAGGTGTAAAAGTTAATTACAATATAGATCAAGTAATTGAATGGGCGGATGCATTAAATGTGTTACGTATACAGAGAGAACGAATGGGTGGTGGAATGATCCCCTCTATAAGAGAATATCGAAATTTATTTGGGATAACTACTGAACGTCTTGCAAACCATAAAAAAGAAATAGTTATTATGCATCCAGGCCCCATGAATCGAGGAGTAGAGATTGATAGTTCTATAGCAGATAGTGATCAGGCAATCATACTTGACCAAGTATTGAATGGGGTTGCTTCGAGAATGGCGATATTATATTTACTTTTGGGTGGTAAAGAAAGTGGAGACAATAAATAAGATGAAAATATCAAGATTAAATAAAAATATAGCCCTGATGGGTGGTACTATTTTAGATCCTATTAATGGAAATGAGAAAAAGGGAAATGTTCATATTGTTGATGGGAAAATCAAATCAATTGCTAATAAAAAACCTCCGAAAAGTGCTACAATAATTGATTGTAAAGGATTAATTATAACTCACGGTTTTTGTGATATTCATTCACATTTCCGTGAACCGGGCCGAGAAGATAAAGAGACTCTTGAATCTGGGGCTATTGCAGCATTGGCTGGAGGTTTTACAAGAGTTTGTGTTATGCCTAATACTGATCCTCCGATAGATTCTCCAGAATCCATCCGATATATTGTGGATCGTTCCGAAGAATGTCCGGTATATATACATCCTATTGGGGCTATTTCCAAAAATCAACATGGAGAAGAGTTGACTGAAATGGCGCTTATGATCTCTGAAGGAGCTGTGGCATTTAGTGACGATGGACTTCCAGTTACAGATAGTAGAATTATGAGAAATGCCTTAGAATACGCAAATATGCTTGGCACACCATTAATCAACCATGCCGAAGATCTTTGTCTTAAACAAGATGGAGTTATGCATGAGGGCACTATATCTACACAACTTGGTTTGCCCTCGAGTCCAGATCTTACAGAATCCAATATGGTCCATCGAGATTTAGAATTATCTGAACTAACAGGCGCAAGGTTACACGTACCACATGTTAGCTCTGCTAAATCTATTGATCATATTAGAAAAATAAAGGAAAATAATTTAAAAATATCAGCAGAAGTTTCTCCGCATCATTTATTTTTTACCGATGAAGATCTTGTTACATTTGATACAAATTTAAAGGTTGCACCGCCGATAAGGTCTAGATCTGATAGAAAATCACTAATAAAAGCATTAAAAGATGGAACTATTGATTGTATAGCTACAGATCATGCTCCTCATACGATAGAAGATAAAGAAGCTACATTTGATTTAGCTCCTTTTGGCATGATCGGCCTCGAATCTTGCTTTGGTGCTGTATATAAAACCATGGTAGTTGAGAATAATATGAAAAGAACTGAATTAGTAAAAGCGCTAACAGTGAACCCAAGAAAAATTATGGGTTTTGATTATGATTTATTAAAGATAGGAAAAGAGGCGGAGATTACAGTTTTTGATCCTCATAAAGGTTGGATTTTTAATTATAATAATATCTATTCAAAATCTAAGAATTCACCATTCCTAGATAGAAAAATGTTTGGACATGTAGAATACACAATTGTTAAAGGTCATATAGCTAATAATAATTAATTTCCTCTTTATGAATTATGGTTGACTATGATGTGCTGTCTAGTCTAATATTTCCGGCTAATATTGAACTGAAAATGAACAAAACAAGATCGCTAAAATCAGGTGAAATAAACAAAGATTGGTATGTTGCTAATGCCGAAGGAAAAACGCTTGGTCGTTTTGCCAGTGAGGTTGCTAAAATACTACGAGGCAAACATAAACCAACGTTTACCCCACACATGGATATGGGTGATTTTGTTGTTGTTGTAAATGCAGATAAAGTGAGTGTTTCAGGTAAGAAAGATTTCCAGAAGACTTATTTTAAACATTCAGAGTATATTGGCTCTTCAACATTTACTAAATTAGATCATCTACGTAAAACACACCCTGAAAGAATTGTTGAAAAAGCAGTATGGGGTATGTTGCCAAAAAACAAACTGGGGCGCTCTATCATCAAACATCTAAAGGTTTATTCAGGGCCTAAACATCCGCATATGGCTCAACAGCCAAAAGTATTAGATATTTAATGGCCAATAAAGCAGTATATAATGCAATTGGCCGTAGAAAAGACTCTATAGCTCGAATCTATTTAACACCAGGCAAGGGAAAAATTACTATTAATGATCGCCCTTTTAAAGATTATGTTTGCCGTGAAAGTTTAGGAATAGTGGTTACACAACCTCTAAACATTGTTGGGCAAAGAGACTCTTATGATATTTCGATTATTGTAAAAGGTGGAGGCCTATCGGGGCAAGCTGGTGCAATTCGATTAGGCATTGCTAGGGCATTAAACCAAGTTAGCGCTGATTTTCGTCCGGCATTAAAGGAAGCGGGATTTTTGACACGCGATGCACGTGAAGTAGAGCGTAAAAAATATGGTCAACCAGGTGCTCGTAAAAAATTTCAATTTTCTAAACGGTAATTAATATGGCAAAAGTAAAATTTGAAGATTTATTAATTACGGGTGCACATTACGGGCATGTTACTCGGAAATGGCATCCTAGCTATAAACCTTTTATCCTAATGGAAAAAAATGGCGTACACATAATTAATTTAGAAGAAACACTGCGTTTATTAGATAAAGCTTTAGATTATATTGAAACTAAAACAAAAAATAAAGCTGAATTTTTATTTGTTGGTACAAAAAAACAGGCAAAAGATATTGTGCAACAAGAGGCTGATCGTTGCTCTATGTTTTATGTAGTTGAACGTTGGTTAGGCGGAACTCTAACTAATTTTTCAACAATTAAGAAAAGTATCAAGAGGTTGAATTTACTTGAGAAAGAAGGTTCTCAGATTTATGAGAATCAGACAAAAAAAGAAATTCAAATGTTGAATAGAGAGAGAATTAAACTTTCAGATCAACATAGAGGAATTAAAGATATGCGGAGGCTGCCAGATGCAGCAATTATAGTAGATGCAAAATTAGAATCCACAGCTGTAAATGAAGCAAACCGTTTAGGAATCCCAATAATTGCACTAATAGACTCTAATACTGATCCTAGTAATATTGATTATCCTATTCCAGCTAACGATGATTCAATCAGAACAATACAGTTAATTATGACTACAATAGCCGATACTATTTTAGAATCAAGAACAGATAAAAAAACTAAACCATCAAATAATAAAACTGATGCTAATAATCTTAGAAAAGATGAATCAACAAAAGTTGAAGTTTCTAAAAAATTAGATAAAGAATCTATAGCTGAAAATGAGAATAAAGAGAAACCTGTTCAAGAGGTTGCAGAACATAAATGACTATTGATGCATCAATAGTAAAGCAGCTTAGAGAAAAAACAGGCGTAGGTATGATGGACTGCAAAAAAGCCCTAGTTGAGACCGCTGGTAATGTAGATGAAGCAATAAATTATTTAAGAAAGTCAGGTATCGCGAAGGCTGAAAAAAAAGGTGATAGAGTAGCCAAAGAAGGTTTGGTATTTTCTTATATCCATCATGGAGGGCGCTTGGGTGTATTGGTTGAATTGAATTGTGAGACAGATTTTGTAGCAAAGACAGATGGGTTTTCTGACCTGGCACATAATATTGCTATGCAAATTGCTGCGACCAATCCTCTAACAATTACACGCGATGAGTTTGATCAACCTTTATTAGATAAAGAAAAAGAAATTTTTTCTGATCAAGCAAAAAAGTCAGGGAAGCCAAAAGAAATTATTGATAAAATTGTAGAAGGTAGGTTTGAAAAATTTTATGCTGAGTCATGTTTATTGGAACAGCATTTTATAAAAGATCCTGATAGAAAAATTAGTGATCTAATAACCGATGCTGTGTCAACTTTAGGTGAAAATATTGTAATAAATCGATTTTCACGATTTTCTGTAGGCGAATCCAACCAAACCGAAAAATCTAAGTAATATACATGCCTGGTCCTGCGTACAGGCGAATTCTTCTAAAAATAAGTGGCGAGGTCCTCGCTGGTGAGCAACAGTTTGGTATTGATCCTGCAATGGCCTCACGTCTTGCATCAGAAATTCAATCTATTCATAAATTAAATGTTAGAATTGGGCTAATTATAGGTGCTGGAAATATTTTTCGTGGAATGGAGGCAGCTGCTAAAGGTATGGAACGCGTCACAGGTGATTATTTAGGAATGCTAGCAACGATTATGAATGCTATTAGTCTTCAAGATGCATTGGAAAATATCGGAGTTGAGACAAGAACGCTATCAGCAATAACAGTTTCTCAAATTTCTGAACCATATATAAGACGCAGAGCATTACGCCATTTAGATAAAAATCGTGTTGTAATCGTAGCTGGAGGTACTGGAAATCCATATTTTACTACAGATACTGCTGCTGCACTCAGAGCAACAGAACTAAAGGCAGAAGTACTTTTAAAGGGCACAAAAGTTGATGGTGTCTATGATAAAGATCCAATTATAAATGGAGGTGCAATTAAATATGATGAAATAACATACTCAGAAATATTAAATAAAAATATTCGTGTTATGGATTTAACTGCTATTACATTATGCAAAGAAAATTCTTTACCAATTCAAGTTTTTAATATCAACAATAGTGGCGATTTGAAAAAAATAATTCTCGGTGAATCGATTGGAACAATGATCAAGGAATAAACATGTTTGAAGAAATTAATAAAGATGCGATACACAGAATGGATCAAGCCGTTAAACATGCGCGCACAGAGTTAACAAAAGTTAGAACAGGTAGAGCAAATCCAGATATACTTAATTCCATTCAGATTGAATATTATGACTCGATGATGCCTTTAAATCAAGTCTCAACTATTTCTGTTCCTGAGCCTCGACTTATTACATTACAACCATTTGAAAAATCTTTAATTCCAGAAATTGAAAAGGCTATTATGGATTCTAACTTGGGATTAACTCCGAGCAATAATGGTACCTCAGTTCTAATCCCAATTCCACAACTATCTGAAGAGCGAAGGAAAGACTTAATTAAATATGTTCATCAGTTGATTGAAGAAGGAAGAGTCGCAGTTAGGAATGTTCGTAGAGATGTTCTTCATAATATTAAAGAATCTGGAAAAGAAGGTCACGTATCTGAAGATGAAATACATCGTCAAGAAGTAGAAATTCAGACACTAACTGACTCTCATATTTCTTCGTTGAATGAATTACAAGATTTTAAAGAAAAAGAACTTTTAGAAAATTAAAAACCCCGACTAATATCGGGGCTTTTAATTTTTCCAAGTAGAAAAGTTATTACTTGTATTCTATAATAGTAATATTAGTGAGTTTACTCACATTTGGAAAATCCACATCCTGGGCACGTAACACATCCTCCTTCATGCATAACAGAACTTCCGCAGTCAGGACATGTTGTTATATTTTTAAATGTAAAATCAGTTACATTATTTTCATTCTTTGTAGCTTCTTCAGAGGTGGCCATAGTGATTGTAGTTTTTCTTGAGTCTTCATTCTGTGCTTTTGATTTATCACCATCTTTTGATTCTGAATTTTCGTTGAGATAATCGTCAAGGGCTTTCCCGATTGCATCTGGCGTTGAAAGGACAAGACGTCCATCTTCCCAAGTTGGGTTTGGCCCGCTAATACCTTTTAATTGCTTAATTATAGCGAGTGGATCCACACCAGATCGTAGTGCTAACGAAATCAATCGACTAATAGCTTCAGATTGGGCGGCAGCATTCCCTCCAGCTTTACCTATTGTTGTGAATACTTCGCATAATCCATTATCATCTTCATTGATAGTAATATAGAGTGTCCCCTCTCCAGTTCGTATCCGACGTGTGATTCCAGATGTGGAGTTAGGTCGAAGTCTTGGTCTTTTTTCTTCACGTTGAGTAGGTGTTGCATTTTGCTCATCTTGCTTTTGTTCTGTTTCTTCTGTAATCAGGATACCTTCTCTCGATCCTTCTCTATAGACTGTGATACCTTTAAGATTAGCTTTGTAGGCAGTCATATAAATATCTGCAACGGTTTCTTTTTGGATATTTTCCTTAAGGTTTACTGTTGATGATATTGAACTATCAATATATTTTTGAATAACACCTTGCATTTTTACTCTAAAGTAAGGATCAATATCATGAGCGGTGACAACATGATCTGGGAGATCATTATCAGTTCCAAATAATTTTTCAATAATTGGATGATATACCTTATACTCATCAAATTCTCTACCAAATCCATCATTTTTCTTTACGCGTCTCTTGTATGAAGTAGCAAAAATCGGTTCAATTCCTGACGTAACTCTTGCAACAATGGCACCACTTCCAGTTGGAGGGACTGTTAATACTGTTGAATTTCTGATTCCTGTCTCACTGATACTCTTTTTTAGATGCTTCGGTAAATTTTTAATAAATTCACTTTTCCTAAAACCTTTCCAATCAAAATTTGGGAAGACACCTTTTTCTTCAGCGAGATTATTGCTGGTCTCATACGCGGTGTCTCGGAAAATTTTCATAACCTGATCTACTGTTTGAATCGCATCTTCACTATCATATTTTACACCCATACGAACCAACATATCTCCTAGGCCCAAGATGCCAAGTCCAATCCGTCGATCATTTTGGGCATTTTGTTTTTGAGATTCCAGCGCATGACGATCTAAATTATAATCGATTACATTATCTAGAAAACGTGTAGCAACCTGAACAGTATCTTTAAATTCGTCAACTTGGAAATTTTTTTCATCATCCACAAATCTTTCTAAATTGATTGAGCCAAGATTGCAACAACCTCCATCAGGTAGAGGTTGTTCCGCACAGGGGTTAGTTGACACTAATGGGCTACAGTATTCAGCGTTATGATAATTTGTCATTGTATCCCAAAATAATAGGCCTGGTTCTGCACTAGAATGAGCATGATCAATGATTTTTTGCCAGAGGTCTTTTGCATTAACTGTTTTATATACTTTCTTTTCCCACTTAAGGTCAAACTCTGAATCATTTTCAACCGCTTCCATAAATTCATCGGTAAGTAATACTGAAATATTTGAATATTTAACCATATTGATATCACCCGTTTTGATCTCAATAAATTTTTCGATATCTGGATGATCAATTCTTAATGTTTGCATATTTGCTCCGCGTCGACCATGTTGAGCAATTGTATTAGTATTCTCACTAAATAGATTCATAAAGCCAACTGGGCCACATGACTCTCCTCCGGTACCTATGATTGCGTCGCCAGAAGGTCTTAAAACAGAAAGGTCATGCCCACAACCTCCGCCAAACTTATAAGTTTTAGCTTCTTCTTGAATGGTTTTATAAATAGCATTAATTGAATCATTTTCGATGCCGACGACATAGCAGTTGTTTAGTGTTGTGGTAATATCATCTCTTCCAGCACCATGCATTATTCTTCCGCCAGGTGTGAATTTGAAATCTTCTAAAATAGAATAAAATTTCTTTTTCCAAGTCTCTCTAAGTTTTTTATTTGACTCAACACTTGCTAAAGCTTTTGATTGTCTTTGCCAAAGTTCATATGGATGACTTTCCCATGGTGCTAGATATTTATTTTTTAACACATCTGCACCAAGAGTATCTCCATCGTAATAATTTTCAATTTCATAAGGGGTTAACTTGTTGGAAGTATCTTGCTCGTTAACTTCTTTAGTTAACTCGCGGACTGTCTCTTCAACTATATTTTTTATTTCGCCCGTAGATTTTTTACCCGCGGGAAAATTGAGTTCAATCGCTTCTGCCATTTAAAACGTTCCTTTTCGGTATGTGGATATATTATTAAAAAACGAGGTCTAAATAGGCTGACAATCGAAAAAGTGATAATCGTCTTGGTTGGCACTCCCAATATATCAAACATGAAAAAATTCATCAAGTAGAAAAGTTCAAAAAAA